>JASKZZ010000550.1 GCA_030147335.1 Herpetosiphonaceae bacterium
GTTTACTCGAAACGGTGGCATAGCTTGGTTTTCCTTTTGGGGAGCCGTAAAAGCTTTACACTTAGCTATATTATACCGCAGATCACGCGTCACTTCCAGTCCTACCATGCATCGTATCCGCTCGTTTGTGCTGATCCATCAATGCAAATAAACCGAGAACCAAGAACTTTGGAGCCAGCTCCAGTTCTTGGTTCTCGGTTCTTGGTATGTAGCCGGAATGTATTAGACCAGCGCTAACTCGGTTTCGCGGTCGAACAGGTGCATATTCGACAGGTCCAGCGCAAGGCGAAGTGGCGTGCCCGTACCCGCTTGTGTGCGAGGGTCGAGCTTACCGACAAACTCCTTGTTGCCTGACTGAACATACGCGAACACTTCCGATCCCATATGCTCGGTCACTGTAACGTTCACATCAATCAACGCCGATCCTTCCACCCCCGGTGGCACAAACTGAGCGTCGTGCAAGTCTTCGGGCCGAATGCCGAAATACACCGGTCGGTCGATATACTTGCCGAGGTTGTCCTGCAGTTGTCGCGGCACTGGTATAGCAAATGAACCTGTGTCAACGGCCATGCCGCCATCACCACGTCGCAGCGTTGCTTCAAAGAAGTTCATTGCCGGCGAGCCGATAAAGCCTGCGACAAACATGTTGGTCGGCTTGCGATACAGCACTCGCGGCGAGTCAAGCTGCTGCAAGATGCCATCACGCATGACCGCAATACGCGTGCCCATCGTCATAGCTTCAACTTGGTCGTGGGTCACGTAGATAAACGTGGTGCCCAATCGCTGATGCAGCTTCGAGATTTCCGCGCGAGTTTGCACACGGAGCTTCGCGTCGAGGTTCGACAGCGGCTCGTCCATCAAGAAGACGGCGGGATCGCGAACGATTGCGCGTCCAAGTGCCACGCGCTGACGCTGGCCGCCGGAAAGCGCTTTGGGCTTGCGGTCAAGCAAGTGGGCGATGCCAAGCAATTCGCCGGCTTCCTTCACGCGGCGGTCGATCTCGTTCTTTGGTGTTTTGCGCAGCTTAAGGCCGAACGCCATGTTGTCGTAGATCGACATGTGTGGGTAAAGCGCGTAGCTTTGGAACACCATCGCGATGTCGCGGTCTTTTGGCGCAACGTCGTTCACAACGCGGTCGCCAATCATGATCTTACCGGTCGTAATTTCTTCCAGACCTGCGAGGCAGCGTAGCGCGGTTGACTTGCCACAGCCCGACGGACCGACCAGCACCAGAAATTCTTTGTCGGGAATGTCGATGTTGAGGTCTTTCAGGATGTGGACGTTGCCGAAATACTTGTCGACATGCTCGAACTTGATACCCGCCATGGTTCCAGCTCCTTTGCTTGTTGAGGTTTGATGTCTTGAGCTTGTGTTTGTGATGCGATGAACCACCGCTTCAAGCTGTTTGACTCGTACCTACTCGCCACATGAACGTCGAACAATAAGCTGCGGTTGCAGCAATGTTTGCTGCGGACTTTCGCCGTTAATCAGGGCGATGACGTTGTGCGCCAGCATCTGCCCCCATCTATGCATCGGCTGACGAAGCGCGGTTAGTGGCGGCGCCGTGTGCGCTGCTGCCGGCGTGTCTTCAAAGCTGATCAGTGCAAAATCGTGACCAATCCGGTAGCCGTTGTCGTGGGCCGCGTGCAGTGCTCCAAAGGCGAGCGCTGCCGAGCCTGCTGCGATTGCGGACGGACGTTCTTCCTGACTCAGCCATTCTTCGGTTGCCGCGTAGCCTTCCGCTTCGCTTGCGCCGCCCTCAACGATGAGCAGCGGATCAAATACGATTCCAGCTTCGTCGAGCGCTTCGCGATAGCCTGCTTCTTGCTCCGCTGCCAGCATTTGTTCCAATGGTGGCTGTAGCAGCCCAATTCGCTCGTGTCCACGCACGATCAAATGTGCCATCAGCTCTACCATGCCTGCGACACCGTCTAGCCCGATAAATGGGCTATCGTCCGGTGGCCGCCCGGCGCACACAAAAGGAACTCCCGCTGCCCGTGCTACCGCCGTTCGTGGGTCGTCGGTCTGGAGATCCACGATCACGATTCCATCCACACGGCCTGAACTGTACAACGGCGCGTACAATTCGGCCTCCGGCTGCTTCGCGCTGCTTGCTACAAGCAAAACATGGTAATCAGCGGATGCCGCGCCTTCCGTGAGACCCGCTAACAATGCGCCAAACGATGGATCGGCAACACGTTGAGCGACTGGTAACACAAGACCTAGCGTCATGCTTCGTCTCGCTTGCAGCGCGCGGCCTCGGTAGGATGGCCGGTAGTTAAGCGCGCTGATTGCGTCTAACACTGCTTGTCGTTTGGCTGCCGATACCGAGCCGGTACCGTTCAACACGTACGAAACAGTTGCAATCGAAACATTGGCCCGCTGCGCAACTTCTTTAATCGTTGCCATACTTATTGAAACGTTTAAGTGCTAGATCGACTATAGCAGAGGTGGCTATCGACGTCAAGTACTCCAGCGAGATTTATGATGAAATTGTTAAGCAATCGGTAAGGTTCTCGGTAAGGTAGTGCTGTTACAGTTACACCATGTCAGATAGAAGGAATACCTTTTATCTGGATGGAAGCGAAACATCGCGATCAGTGTAACGTGTCGCCCCTACACCCCTCAGCGCTACGTTGGACCTGAGCCCGATTAAAGAGAATCTGGCGCTTCACCCCCCAATCGTTTGGACGACTTTGAGTATCCGTGAGCGTAACAGCTTGCGGATGCTTTTTTTAATGATCTTCGTGCAAATATTTCGTTGTCGTGCAGGTCGCTAGTTCCCGGTACTAAAGAGACACTCACCCAAAGTAAGGTCGGTAATCTTTGAGGCTGCCATTATAGTAGGGTTACACCAAGGGATGTTTTTGGCTCATGGAGATCGAGAGCGTCCATATTGGTGGCTTGTGCCGATAATAATAAGTAGTTGCTATACGTATGCAAACATCTTCGTCGCTTTCTCCTGCGCATACTCGACTATTGTTCTCAGTCATCTCAGGTGGTGGCTGGCGTTCGTGGTTGCTTGCATTCGGCACAATGGCAGCCGGCCCTTTTGCGCTGATCATAATGCGCTTTGTTCCAGCGCTCACCTTCACCTATCAATCAGCCCTTGGTCATTTCTTAATTGTCACTATTGCTGCATTGGTTGCGGTAGCTCTCGCGATACTATTGCTGCGCGTCGCGGTGGTCCGTCAAGATGGCCGCGTATTGCTGATTAGTGCCGCGTTTTCGGCGTTATCCGCCACGTTTCTTACACATGCTGTATCAACACCAGGGGTGTTGTTCGAAAATACTAGACACGCCACCATGTGGTCCACGCCGGTCGCACTATGTACCGGAGCGCTGCTTTTCGCATGTAGTACGCAGAAAATCCTGGTTGATCAGCCGTACCTGCTCAAGTACTGGCGATGGGTATTCGGTGTTGGGGTTGGGCTGTGGTTCTTGTACAGCGGTTGGATGTTGGTGTACCTTCCCGCACAGGTTGAGCGCGTAGAACAAGGTTCTACCGTAGTATTGTCAGCACAACAAAGTATTCCCCAAACTGCTGAGGATAGCCATTCTGCTCACGACAAATCGGCTGCCGAGCAAAATACCTATGATGCTACAAAACAGACGACAACAGCAGGTATGCTTGTTGCGCTAGGCCCGCAAGTATTTCCTACCATGTATGGCCTTAGCGGTGTTTTGTACCTTTCATCTGCATTCGTTTATGGGCTGCACTGGCGTCGCAATCCAACGTTGCCGCTCGCCGCAATGACCTGTGGAGCGGTACTGCTAGCAGAAACAGCCTTAGCGGCTAGCCTCGGCACACCCGGAACACCGTCATTCTGGTTGTACCATGTCCTGTTGGTCGCGGCAGTAATCATCACCAGTTATGGCATTGTGGTGGGATACGAGCAGTCAGGATCGTTCAGCAGCATTGTTGAAGGGTTGTTGCTCGATTCAACGCTAGAGCGTCAAAGAACAGCATTTCAATCGGGTATGATGACGTTGCTCGAAGCGTTGGAGCAAGGAAACGTTCATTCTCTTCCTGCCCTTCGTGCCGAGC
>JASKZZ010000081.1 GCA_030147335.1 Herpetosiphonaceae bacterium
GCAGAGCGGACAAGGTCTAGTCAAGGAGTTCGTGGATACCGCCTGGTCGCTGCAAGACAACCAGATTAGTGAGCCAGTACGAACTCAGTTTGGCTGGCACATTATCCAGCGTGTTCCCGAAGATCCGCAGGTCAAGCTTGAACGCTTGCGCAGCGAGGCCTACGAGACTTGGCTTGCTGAACAGCGCAACCAATCGACAATTGAGCCGGCGCCAACCGCCGAGCCTACTGCTGAACCTCTGCCGTCAACAAGCGTTGGGACAGAAGCAACTACAACACCATAACGTGTAGCAGAGGAAGGCCAAAGGAGCGGGAAAACAACCCGCTCCTTTGCATGTTGTGATTTGGAGATTTGAGTGAAACGTTGGCGAGCGCCAATTACCACCACGATTGTGCTGTATGTGCTTGGAGCGCTCATACTTGTTGGAGCAGCAGGGGGACTGCTACTCCAAGTTGCTCCATTTATGACCGCGCCGTTGGAGTCGTGGCCGATTTCGCTGCGCTTCTTTGGTCTTGTTCTAGGCGCGCTATGCGCCATCGTGGGCGCTGCCGTCTGTCTTTGGCTGGCAATTCGGCAAAGGCAACAAGGCTACGAGCTTGACCGCAACATGATTACGGTGCTGCAACCGGGGTCACGCTACCTTATCCCTCTCGACCAAATACTCAGCGTCTCGAACCAGCGTAACCAATCAACAAAACCTGTACTGCATTTTGGGAGAGGCAGCTCAGCCCAAACATTAGTCGTTGAAACACACACGTATCTATATCAGCTAGCATTGCACGGGCGCGACCGTTTTACGTACGAGCTTGAAGAACGGCGTCGCCTTGGGGTCGTGCAGCCACAGCGTGAAGGGCGTCAACAGCATGGGCAGCCATGGTCTGCATTTCTTGATGCGCCCATTCCTAAAATCATGATTATCTTGATCGTGATTGCCAACATAGGATTATGGTGCTTGCTAACATGGCGCTACCCCTTGCTGCCGGATACCGTTCCAGTCCGCTTCGATCCTGTCGGTGGCACTGCTGGAACTCGTCCGCGTACATACACCCTTTTGCTTCCGAGCGTTGCAACACTGATTGGTCTTAGCAATATGATATTGGCGAAGGTTGTGTATCGGCGCTCGCGTTTGGGCAGCGAACTTTTGCTGGTCGGGGCGTTGCTGGTACAGTTGGTGTTGTCTGCAGCAATCTCGTTTGTTATTACCGGCATTAGGTAAGAAACCAGATACTTGAAGCAACTACGGGTCTTGTTCACGGGAACAGGGTCATGTGAACATTGGAGTGGCTGAGGATGAAGAGTAGGCAATGATGCAAAACAAAGGCCCGATACTCTGTACGCTCGGCCCACCCCCCAGTCGGTCGAGCGCCAGTTGTATCGGGCATTACCATTGTAGCAAATCTTTCGCGCAATGCAACAACGTATGTTAGTACTACACTCCTAAATAGTATTAGACCCTGCCGTATCTATGCTTTCCTAAATTGTACTAGCCCGCTAGTTTGGTATGTTACTACAGTGGCCTACTTTCCATCAACAAAGGACGCGGTTAATGCACATCGGAGTTGACGCTTCTCGACTAGCTGTGACAGCCCGTACTGGAACCGAGCACTATAGCTGGGAGCTACTACAAGCGCTGGGAAAGGTCGACCGGCACAACAGCTATGTGTTGTATTGCAATCAAATGCCACGAGCATTACCGCCGCTTCCTCCAACGTTTACGCTTCGACCAATTCCTTTGCGTCGAGTGTGGTCGCATGGCCGTCTTTCACTTGAAATGCTGCGACAACCGCCGGACCTCCTGTTCGTCCCCGCTCATGCCCTACCGTTGATCCCTTCATCTCGTTCAGTTGTTACCATTCATGACCTCGGGTTTTTGCATCATCCCGAAGCGCACACTCTGGTTCAGCGTTTGTATTATCGCTTCTTCACCCGGCTTAGCGTGCGACGAGCGACACACTTAATTGCTATCTCGAAGGCTACCAAACAAGACCTCCAACGGTTCTATGATGTGGCCCCCGAAAAGGTAAGCGTGGTTTATCATGGTGTGCATCCACGCTTTCGCCCAATCTCTGACCAGGGAATGATTGGGCGTACACTCCAGCGCTATGGCATACAAACACCGTATTTACTGTTTGTCAGCACAATTCAGCCGCGTAAAAATGTCGCACGCCTAATCGAAGCATTCGCTGCGGCACGTCAACGCATCGGATCAGCATCGCCTCTAACATTGGTGCTTGCAGGAAAACAAGGTTGGTTGACCAAGCAGATCGAGCGTCGTGCTACCGAGCTTGGCATTGCCGATCAGGTGCAGTTCGTTGGCTATGTGCCCGATATGGATCTACCGCTGCTGCTTAACGGCGCGCTTGCTTACGTCGTTCCATCACTATTTGAAGGCTTTGGTATGACCGTGCTTGAAGCCCAGGCTTGTGGCACTCCCGTGCTTGCTTCAAATGTCTCATCCTTGCCGGAAGTCGTTGGCGATGCAGGGCTGCTTGTTAATCCGCTTGACGTTCGTGATATTACCGACGGCATTGTGCGCCTTATGGACGACGTGGAGTTGCGTGAGAACTTGCGTGAACGCGGAATCAAGCATGTGGCGGGAAGAACGTGGGAACGCACTGCGACTGAAACTCTGGAAGTATTCGAGCGTGTCGGTAGACTGCCTTAGCAGCACGCGCTTCTAATTGAAGTACAATAACTCCTACGTATCCTGCTGCAATATGCAGCAGGCAGTTACAAGGAGTAGCCTGCATGAAGCGATGGACTAGTATCGTCAGCGCATTTTTGCTAGCCACTGGACTGTTCGGGGTAGCGGTCGCTCAACAAGTTACCGCGTCAGTGATTGCAGACATCGATCCGGGGAGCAACAGCGGTATTCGTATCGAGGGTCTTGTATCGGATACGGCAGGACGCTTGTACACCGCCGACCTGGATTCCCGTAGATTTTTTCGTATTACGCCAAGCACCGGCGTTGTTGAAACGCTAGGCACCTTGCCACGCCCAGGATCAGGAATGGCTTTTGATGCCGCCGGCAACTTGTATATGGCAAGCGGTGACGTTATCCAACGCATTCCTGCCGCTCAACTAGCCGGTAATACGATTGATCCGGCAGCGATTCAGGTATTTGCGCAAAATGTGCAAGGCGCTAATGGTTTATCCTTCGACGGATCGGGCAACCTGTACGTGTCGGGTGGCAACACCGGCAATATATACATCGTGTCACCCAGCGGGACCGCCAGCGTTTTTGCAAGCGGCTTTACGTCGGATCGGCAAGAGCAGCGAATCAGCACGAATGGTCTCGCTTTCGGTCCTGACGGTAAGCTGTATTCCGCTAATACCGGGTCAGGCGCGATTGATCGCATCACGGTCAAAGCCGAAGGTGGAGTTGGAGCGGTTGAGCGTTTCGCCACTAGCCCACTGCTGATTGGAGCAGACGGCATTACATTCGCATCAAATGGCGACTTGTATGTGGCTACGAACGAGCGTAACGCAATCGTTAAGGTAGCGCCTGACGGCCAGGTAACTGACGTGTTCAGCAACGGCAACACTGGTCCTTTGGAATTTCCAGCAAGTCCGTCCTTCGCGGGAAATGCATTGTACGCGTCTAACTTCGACTTACCGCGCGGCGCGAATGCTCCACCTGAACCGGGCGTTGGCGCTTCCATTGCGCGCATCGACGTTGGCGTTGGCGGGCTTCAACTACCAGTTACGCAACCTGCGCCACCAGTGAGCCAGCCGGCAGCGCCAACTGCCACTCCGTCAGCACCGGCGCCATCCGCCGCACCATCAACACCTGCTGCATCACCTCCAGCTATCGCCCCACCATCAACGCCTGATGCAGCGCCAGCCGCTACACCTGGCGGTCAACCGGCGGGAGGTGTTCCAGCAGCCCTGCCCAATACAGGAACGTCAGATACTCGGCTGTTCCTGGCGTTCGTCGCGATCATT
>JASKZZ010000083.1 GCA_030147335.1 Herpetosiphonaceae bacterium
AAGGCGGCAAGCGGTGTTGATGCACTGGCCGTCCTCGGCGATGTCCTGCGCGGCCCTGATTACCAGAGCGACAAGGCCGGTGTTGCTGAATATTCGTGGCATAAGGCTGGTCGAGCAATTGATCTAAATATGAACGGCGGATTTCGCGTCGTTCCTGAGCGACTCCGTATTAATGGACGCACATACCAGTATCATCGCGTGTATGTGCGCGATGTCGATATTACTGCAATTTTTCTTCGTCATGGCTGGACCCGCATTGGTGCACAAGGCAATGTGTCGGAGTGGTGGCATTTTGAATATCATCCGGAGCATGTGCCCTGGGCGGTCGCAATGCGACAGGTATGGAGCTTGCGCCAGCTTCAAGCAAGCTATCCTGATATTGCGTGGAAGCGCTGCCCGCGTGGACCGCTGCCACGAATTACGGTGATAACGACGACTGCAACGCCAACGCCAAGCCCAACAGCAACGCCAACGGTCCCGCCAACACCGGAGCCGACTGCAATGCCAACGCTTGTTCCGACCGTCGAGCCAACACCGGAATCGACCGCGATTCCAACGCTTGTTCCGACCGTTGAGCCAACACCGGAACCGACCGCGCATGAACCTGCGCCGTCGGAGGCTACCGACGCTCCTATTACTGAGCATATTCATGCCGAAGCAACGGCGACACCATAAAGGGACTCAGCGTCGTGAAGCAAAGCCGTTCAATTCATATCGTGCTAGCACTGAGCGTCATTGCCTTGTTGACCGGATGCGCCGGTGAGCTAACGCACGCTGACCTTAAAGCAACAGCAGTTATTACTCGCTGCTGGCCCGGTAACTTCCCAACACCGGCGCCCATTACCGTGACACCCGCGCTCCCTGTATCGACGACAACACCGGAAGCGGGAACACCGACTGCCACTGCGCTGCCAACAACAACGCCGCTACCGCGCTGCGCGCCCCTGCCGGGACAACCGACGCTGATTCCATATCCAACAGCATTGCCGACCCCTGTCAGCTATCCTACAGATATACCTCGGCCAGTGCGTGGAGGCAGCGATACGCGCACGATTATGGATCTGCCGGGTGTCATTCACAACATTGATATAGCGGTTCATCCGGCCTATGGCTGGCCAGCAGTTGTTGTGACCAATCAAGACTGGATGGGCTGGAGCGACTCAAACCGTCGGCGTATTTTTGCAATGGTGTACAACCCCAAAGCGCGTACCTGGGGCACAGGCTACCAGCTAAATCTGCCTCCGGAAGACGGCAATGGCGGGTACGGCGGTGCTGCTGTCGGCATTACCGGCGACGGAGTTGTGCATGTCGCATGGGGCGGCTCGTTCACACCAGATCGGCCCGTGTGGTACAGCCAAAGCTCTGACTACGGCGACACCTGGAGCGTGCCCATTAAGATCGGCCGTAACTGCTACAACGTTCAAGATATTGCAACAACGCTTGATGGACAGGTGCTTGTCCTTGCCTTATGTTCCCCTGCGAACGAGTCAGCATTCAATGTGCGACCGGGACTTATTCAGCGTCGCGCAGACGGTACATGGCTCCCGCAAGAAGAATACGATGTCGATGGCCGCTGGGGCAGTGTGGTCATTATGCGGGACGGCGACGACGCCAGAGCGGTTGCCTTGCTCGCCAACCATGACAATACGGGAACAGGCTACATTTTACAAAAGCGATTGGGTGATACCGGTGAGTGGAACGTACAATCGAAAGATCTGTCACCACCGGCAGGCTACACACGAACGGATGCTGATTATTATCTGTTCCGTGCTATGCCGTTCCGGCGTCCAAACGGCAGCGATGGACTTGTGTTCACATGGTCCACCTATGGTGCAAACGCGGTGTATGCCATAACGTCGCTTGATGGTGGTCGTAGCTGGGGAAACACTGAGGCTATTGTTGCCTATCAAGAAACACCCGAAACAGAGCCGCAGCCGCTGGATTACCGCTACTCTGCGCCTGCGTATGATGCGGCGTCTGATCGTCTGGTCATGATGTATGTCGGACGCGACATGAAAACTACGTTTCCCCAGGTCGGCACGCATTACGCGAGCTGGTCAGTTCCGGGAAGTGGCGTGTGGTCGCCATCAGAAGTGCCAGGCAACTACCAGCCCCATATTCCTGTTGTCACAGGCGCGGAGCGAGCGGCGTATACCGCAACTGCGCAAACCAATAATGCTAGTTTCTTCTGGTTGGCCTGGGTTGATCGGTATCAACAGGTCAAGGTGCGTTCTATGGATCTTAATCTGATTATCCCAATTGATCAATATGGGCGGGGAGGTTCGTAATGCGCCACTCGCTTAGCACCCGTGCGCGACTTGCAATCGCTGCCGTCGTTATTGTGCAAACACTGCTTGCGCTTGCCTGCGCGCCCACAACGGCAATTCCGACGAGCAGCGAGCCACGCTGGGCGTGTCCCAGCGTTACGCCACAGCCGACACGCGTTAAGGAGTCTCGGCCTTTGCCGACAACAACTCCAAGTGTTGATCCAGGCACGGAGGACACGTATTACGAGACGTGGGAACAAGAGTACGGCCATCCGATCATGACGCCAACACCCTATGCGCGAACCGGGTCCACGCATCTATTGGGCCAGCGGGTTGAAGTGTGGCCGTTGCATGTGCTGGTAACCGCACGCGACGGGGCGCTGGTTGGTGACAAGCAACTGCATACCATCCGCATTACCTGGCTCAATAATGGCTCAGAGCCGCTGCCGATGGATTATGTAACACGTGTGCGTCTGCGCGGTATTCGTAAGCCAAATGGGCAAATGGTGCTGACCGATGCGCCAACAACGGCTGCCGCGCGAACCGCATCCGGTTTACCGGAGTTGCCCGACATGATACCGCCGGGAGAAAGCACGGTTGACATCCCGATCATGTCGGAGCAGGGAACGACGGAAACCGTAGCGGTGTTGTTCCTTATGTCAAACTCTGCGGCAATGGCGCAAACGACAACCGCCCAATCATCAACACCAGTACCCACGCCAACGCCGACAGCAACAGGGAACACAGAGCTGCGCAACGACGATGGTTTGCCGCTCTTAACCGTGCAATGGAACAAAGGTGTTCAACAACCACCGTGCGATGATCCGGGCGTGATTACCAATTGGGGCGACGGTGCCGCACCCGTTGCGGGGATTGCAGCGCCTGCCGGCGCTGATCGGGTTGTGCAAATCGCGCTCAACCAGGTTGGCAAACGGTATGTCTGGGGAGCGAAAGGTCCAAATCAATTTGATTGCTCAGGACTTGTGCAATGGGCGTATGCGCAGATCGGCATTCGCATCCCGACTGGCACCGCTAATCAATGGCCTGGCCTGCCGGTCGTGTCGCCGTCACAGGCAAAGCCGGGCGACCTGATTTTCTTCGACACGCTTGGCGCTGGACGCATAACGCACGTCGGTATGCTTGCAGGCGATCTTAACGGTGATGGCAAGTGGGACATGGTTCACGCTGCTAGTCCCGAGTATGGCGTTCGCATAGATTACAGCGTATTTGAGCGTCCATATTACGCCAATATGTTCCGTGGCCTGCGCACGGTGCGAAGATGAAACGTTGCACGTGCTCATTTGTTCGTTCTCTGTATCTGCGGTTGCAGCGTGTTGGCACCGTACTGCTGGCGTTGATTGCGCTGGCGATCCTGCCGATGCCAACGCTGGCACAAAGCGCCACGACAACATTAACGGTTCAAGTACGAGATACCGCTGATCGACCACTCGCGGAGATCGCAGTACGTGTGGTTGGAGCGTCCAGTCGAGAACCGTTGGGGCAGGCAACCACCAATGCGAATGGTCTTGCAATATTTGATGCCATACCTGCGAGTGAGGTGCGTGTGGTGCTTGAAGGTACCCTGCCGAGTGGCACAGCGCTCACCTTGATCGGGCAGGATGCGACTGGTATCTATGCCAACCTGTCAACGTCAAGTTGGCTGATGGATCTGCGGGTTGATGAGGATGGTTCTGTCTTTCCTGATCTTGGATTGAACAGCGCAGGCGCTGCGGACGGCGATGATCACGCTGCCATTATGGTCGGCACCATACCAGCAGCGATGGCACAAACTGATCCCAACCCGACCGAGCGTGTATCAGTCACCACTGAGTCCGCTGCTGGATATGCAGAACCTGCGACTGATGTGCAGGTGTCACGAGTCGAAATATTCATGAGCCTGCTACTGGCGTTGATCCTGATTACATCACTGGGTGCGCTTGTTGTTTTTGGCCGTCGTATTTAACGGGTGATTGGAGCTAGGTCGTATGTCCAAGATCACACAGCATCGCTTTGTATTCGTATTAATCACCAGTTGTCTTATGATAGGTGTGTTGTCCGGGTGCAGCATTATTTCCACGCCGAAAACGAGTCCTGATAACGTCCACACATCATTTCTCACGGCGCTTCAGAACAATGACCGGACCAAACTTCTCGCGCTTTCTCACGACGAAACATATAAGACCGAAAATGCGGATAACCGCCTGGAAAAGATTCGATACGAAATGAGTTCCACCAACCCGCGTACGGGTGGACTCCTGTCAAACATCGAAGTCGTGTCATTCTCAGCCGAAGGTGAGGGCAGACGGGGTATTAGCCGTTGGCATTATGCCAAGCGAACCATCTGCCACGATGCGTTGTTGGCGCAAACCGACAAGGGCTGGCGCGTCATTGCCTGGTACGAATTAGCTCAATGTCCCACTTCATAGTCTAGTAACGTTTGGAGATATCAACTGTGCGCTCGCTCATCTTACCCCGGTTGCGATCCTTGCTCGCGTTGCGTATGCCCCGGTCTTGGCTGCGGCTATCGCGAAGTGAACAGGCGCTGCTTCTTCTTTCATGGCTGTGCACCATGTTGATCCTGCCCGCGCAGCGTGCAGCAGCATGTAGTTGGGACGATGTCGGATGCACCTTCCAGAGCTTTAGCTACCCGTTATATCTTGGCGTAGCGAGCTCGATCTGGACCCTTGATCGGATGCTGCTCATGTTGACCTACCAGCTTGAGCATATGCGCGCATGGCTGATTGAGGTTGTGTTTACATCAGCTTACCAGACGTTAGCCGAGGCGATCCGTCCGGGTCTTGCTCCGATTGCCACGATTGCTGTCATTATCGGCGTGCTTGCCTTTTTGATCATGCCCGTTTTCGGCAAAATCGAGGTCGTGAACATTCGACGTGCCCTGGTCTGGATCGTTATCGCACCGACGCTGCTCACTGTAAGTGGCGCATGGCTGGCCCAGGTTGAAACGTTCCGAACAAACATCGGCGGTGTGTTGTTCAATGCAGCAGCTGGCGCGGCAGCAGGTGATATCTTCGGCGCATCCGCAGGTGATATGCCGACAGAAGCTAATCTGCTGTATGCTTCGCCCAGCAATGCGTGTGGCTCGACCATTGAGCGAGCCTTTCCGATGGAAGCAGGCGGACAACCCGTGCCACAGATGGATGATCTGGCTGCAACAATGTTGTATGCCGACGCCGTCGACATTCATTGCCCACAAAAGCGTGAAAGTCAGCCAGGCCGCGGCGTATTGCCGCTCAAGTTTTTCCAGACGCCGGAACCTAACTACGCGGTTGACGGCGATATCGGAAATTTCAGCGATGCTGAACGCGCCGAAGCAATCTACAACATCCAGGAAGGCATTAATCGCCTGTTGCTTGGCATCATTCCGTGCGTGCTTGCCGTTTGTTTTGCCTTAATCCAGCTCATCTTCTCATTTGCGCTGGTTGCGATCTGGATCAGCCTCCCGATTGGCCTGTTGTTCGTTTTCTTCAACGAAACTGCCGGTGGCGTTACCGGTATGTTCCGCCGCGTCGTTGGTGTGCTCCAGGCCAGTTGGTCCGCCAGTCTGTTGATGGGCATCGTTTTTGCGGCCCTGATTGCGTCAGCAAGAACCGGGAGCGCGACGTCGTATGCCGGCTTGTCGATTGGCGGCATTTTGATGTCCATCTATGTCATGAAAAGTGCCGTTGAAACCCTGCTTACCAGCATGAAAACCATCAGCGCATCGATCAGCAGCGCGGCAGGACTGAGTGACGGCGGCACGTTCACCAAAGCGGCAGCTGGCGTGATGGTCGGTGGCGTAGCTGGCGCAGTTGGCGCAGTTGGCGTAACCATGGCCACATCGTCAAGCATGGCAACGTCGGGAATGGTTGCGTATCGCGCAAGTGGCGGCAATGGACGATACGCTGCCGCTGCCGCGCTCGGCCGGATCAAGCCGGTGGCCCGGTTAGGCGAAGTGGCATCCATGATGGGTATTCAGAACGAATTTACCGAGGGCATGTACGCTTCTCAACTTGCTGCCAAAAACAAAGATAGCGGCACGGCGTGGCGAAAAATGCGCGATCTTACGGTGAAAGATCAGACGAAACGGCTGGGTGATGGTACAACAACGCTAGCCGAGCGGGCCGAAGAGCGTAAAGTGCGCAGCCAGCTTAAGGATCATGAACCGTCGATTGACGCGTTTACCGCAGCTCGCAATCAATGGCGCGCTGTTGGACGGGGTCTTAGCAAAGCAGGCACAGCCGTTGAAGACGCGGTGCTTAATCCTGGACAAACGGCTCGCGCAGCCCTCAATATTGCCGGTAAACCGCTCGGTCCTGCCCGTCGCAACATTGCTGCGCTTCGCGCCGATGCGCAATCACCACACACATCTGGTGGGGCACTTCGTGCCACTGCGCGTGCTGCGTCGCGCGGCTCATTCCGTAACCACGATATGATGGGTGTCGTGCTTAATCGGGGAGACAACGGTCCTACACTCACATATGTTGATCGTGTGGCGGATGAGCTTATTCCCGAATCAGCAGTAACCGAACGCGGAACGTTAGCGCAACGGGCTGAATGGCTACGGGATGGGCATATCGTCCAGCGAAATACTGACCGCACCTTTACGCACTGGGATCAGAAAGAAACCCTCGAACCGGCTGTTGCAGAACGTGACGATGATGATGAAATCGTCGCGGCAGCGAGTGTTTCAGATGATGACGATACGACATTGATCCCTGTTGTCAATCCATCCAGTCCACGCCAACGTGCCTTGAGTCGTGCGCGCGTGAACTCAACGGCTCGGTCGCTTAACCAAGCGCCACGCGATGCGGCAGGCACACGGCGCCGCCCACGCGCCATGTTGCATGCCGAGCGCGAACAGCGTACCCACATCGCAACAACGCTGCGTGAAGAACAGGCGCTGCAGGCTGAAACCGCACGACGAGGCGCGCAACGTGAACGAGCGCATCAGGTGCGTGCACGTGGACGAACCACGGCCGCACAGCGACGTGACCAACATCGGTCTGCTCCAGCCGTGCCCATTCGCAGGTTTGGGTCAACCCGTGCCTACCAGCAATCAATGAATCGCCATCTTAATCCACCAACCAACTTGTAACAACCTGCGCTACAACAACGAAGCAGACAATGAAATCTTTTACCACAATCACAGGAGAGTACGGACCCATGAGACGCGCTTTGACGAGGGGTGTTACCCTCGCCGTCCTGGTCCTTTCGCTGGTAGCGGCGGGCTGGGCTGGAGCGCCCATGTCCTACGCCTCCAACGACATGACCCCGACGGCCACACCATCCGGCACTTCAGAAACGATGGTCACAACCTTCGCGAACGATCCAGTGCCACAACCCGATGCGTCCGAGCCAAATGACGGACGTGAACAGGCGACGCTGATCACGGTCGGCCAACGCATTGACAAGCTATCGTTCTGGCCCGTTGATGATATCGACATGTATGCCGTTGACATCAAGGAAAATCAGATCGGTCAGCTGCTGGCGCTCGATACCTACCAGCAACTTGGCCTCGACACAAAACTTCGCCTGTTTTTTCAAGACGGAGCGCTTGTTGGTGAAAATGACGACCGCGCGGCAACCGATACAAGCAGTCATATCGAAATTGTGATCGCTGCGCCGGGACGCTACATCATTGAAGTGACCAACCAGAGCCAGACACGTCCGGAATTCAAGACCTATAGCCTTGAAACGTCATGGAAGGTCGCGAAGGCAAGCGCAGCACCCGCAGCAAGTAGCCCGGCAGCGCCGACTACAGCAGACAAGCTGGAGCCGAATAACACCTGGGAAACGGCACGTGAAGTTCCGGTTGGTGAAATCGTTAAGGAGTTGAACTTTGTATGCCCGGATGCGTCGGGCTGCGCCGATAACGACTTTATCAAGGTCGCGCTCAAGGGCGGCGTGTGCTATCGCGTCGCGACAAGCGAGCTGGCCAACGGCCTCGACACCAACGTGATCGTGTACGGGCCGAATCGAGACATGGACCCCCCGCTCGCCGGGAATGATGATGTTGCAGCGGGCGAGTTCCGAAGCGAAGCGCGCGTTTGCGTTCCAGAAAGCTATGGCGCGACAAACGGTTACATTTTGGTCGGTAACGCCGGCAACCGCTTGCCACCAGAACCAATTGCAACGCGAACGTATGCGTTGCAGGTGCACGTAGAAACGCCGCCATCGCCATCACCGTCACCTGTAGCAACGCCCGAACCTGCCCAGGCGAGCGCGCCTTCTGCTCCAGTGAAACCGGCACCGGTTGCTTCTGAGTCAGAGCCAGCAAAGCCAGTGAAACCTGCGCCGGTAGCGGCAGCGCCTGCCGCTCCGGTAAAGCCGGCACCAGCACAACCAGCACCAGCACAACCAGCACCAGCGCCGTCTGCAGTACCATCTGCATCCCCGGCGACTAGCAGCAGTGCTCCCGCAACCAGTGGTGTCTCGACCGATATGGTATCAAAGATCAATGATGCGCCGAAGGGCGATGCGCTGGTTGTCGTAGAAAAGACTAATCTCCACGTCGCGCCGGGATCACGTACCGAAGTAATTACGTCCTTGAAGATCGACGAGCAGGTTAAGCTGTTTGGCGAAGCACAGGGAGCGTGGGTTCGTGTGCAGCCGTACACCGCCGTTGTTCCTGGATGGGTGTATGCGGCTGACCTGAAGCCAATTGAAGGAACAATACGCAGCAAGCCAAAGGTACAAACTGGTCCGGTGGACATCACCACGCCAAGCGGTGATGGGCAAGTTCCATCATTTGGCACACCATCTACAGACGGATCAACACAGCCTGTCGGCTCTGCGACGGTTGAGCAACTTGATCCGGTAGCACCAGAAGCACGGCAGGTACCGCAAGCAGGGATGCCGGTTGCGGTCACGGTTGAGGTCATCGCGGCGACGACCGAACGCAAGGCATCCTCGTCGGCAGAAGCTCCGCCGCGTCCCATTGCAGGTGTTCGTGTCCAGCTCGTCAATGCGTTCGGCGATGTCATTGCTGAAGGCGTAACCGCAATCAATGGTCGCATTACCCTATCAGCTGACTTACCACCAAAGACCGCTGTATATATTCAGATTCCGGCAACTGGCGTGCAAACGTTGGTCAGTCAGGACCGTATCGCAAGTGGTAACTCGGTTATGACAATTGCACTTCCGCAGGCCGACGTTCGCTAATCGGCATCCGGGGAAATTCCCCGGATGCCTTGACCTCAAAACGATCAATCGTGCGGGGGACCAATGGGCTAGCTGGTACTGGCCGTAATGGGTTATCCCCTGACTGATCGAAACATAGTATAAGAAGTAGGATCACGTTAGCTTTGCTGCATTCTCTACTGCATCTATGCTACGTGACCTCCCATCAACGGTTGAATACGATGATAACGCTGCCAGGCAGAAAACCAACTGCCGCTGAAACCGCAATATTAGAACGAGCCGGCCACGTCACACTTTGGCGAGACTGGATTGCGTATCTTAAAGCCCATCTGGACCTGCTGGCTGTCGAGGACATTGAGTCAGACCCTCGACAATTAAGTCAAGGTCAATTCGAGAATCACGCGGACAATCCTGGTACGAGGCGTAATGTGTCCAGCGCGGTGTTGAAGGGCATCAAGCCAGCGCAACGTGCTATTTATGATACAGTGCGTGAACATCGTCGCAGTGTGGTTCAAGCACAGCTGGAGAACGAAGAGCGACAGGACGGTGGCCGGTATCGACCGCATGTCGATACCAGCAAGGTTGACAAGACAACCTTGGAGCAGTTGCTGCAAGAAGCGCGTGGAGGTGATACGGGTGTTGGTAAATTCCCGCGCTCCGTTGATCAATGGTACTCCATTAATACAACGACGCTCGATGAGTCGCCGCCAGCCGTTGAATATAGCGCCAAGCCGTCAGAAAAGGTGGGGCAGCGCAATCTTATCCTTATTGCGGCGCTGGTGTTACTGGCACCGATTGCGATGTATATGGCGTGGCCAGCGTCACCGGCGGCACGTGCGGCTAAAGCGCGGCCTGCGCTGACTATTGATGGAATTGTGCCAGCAGTCTGGCAGATTTCTGAAGCAACAGGTATCGAGGCTACCGGAGCTGTTAAGGTATTTTCCCTTGTCGATGAACCGAGCGCATCGTGGTCAGATCAGGGTGATGAAACAGCGAGCGGTATGTGGCATAGCACGTCAACCTATCCAGTAGAAATTTGTTTGCCGGCAGGCGCAGTTAACAACCTTTCGACCTTGCGGTTGAAGGGGACGGGCACCACGCCGGAACGCACATACACGCTCACTTCATCAGCGCCATCCAACCCTGATGTTCTGGTTGCATCGTGCAGCGCATCCTACGGAACATGGAAACACTACGGCACGTTATCGAATGTTGCGCCGATTGAATCGTTTGACCAGGGTGATGCCGTATCGTTGCCGGATGACCAGACAGTGACGTTGAAGTCAGTGCGAGTCATCGGTCCAGGTGAGGGGTTTTTAACCGATGGTAAGTTTCAGGTTGTACTGCAGGTGCAGGCTCCAAAAGCCTTCGCATGGGGCAGCTTTAACCCGACACTCACATTGCGTGATGGACAAGCGGTATTGAACCAAACACCGGACAAGGATGGCGAGTACACCCGCCTTACCTACTCGGTCGCGCAGTGGACAGGCGATGTGGAAGCATCATGGACATTGACTGTGCCGGGTACGTTGGAAAGCAAGCGCTGGCGCTTCCAGTTGCAGGAACCACCGACGCATGAAGCACTGATCCGGCAGTCCCTGCAGGTGTCAGCGGTGGATGCGCAACCAACGCTATCCGGTGAGTCAATCATGATCCAGTTCAAGTTGCACAATACCGGGTCAACACCGCTCCTCATCAAGCCGACAGATGTTCAGCTAGAGCAATCATCCGGACGAATCACCATTCCTGATGTTGCTGAAATGAGCAAACCACTTGATCCTGGCGAGCAGCGGGTCGTACAGTTAAAGGTGACCAGCCTACGGACGGACCAAGAAGCAATACTGACTGTGGGTGTTGCGCGGTTCAGAATTCAGTTCTAAGAGACGACTTACAACCGAGGCCCCAGCAGCGAGGGCATGAGTAATATCGCGTTGCGGTTGAGGGACCTACGTTCTTAAAGTTTTTTAAGAGCGCCCGATGGAGGCAGAAATGCGTCCGCGGGCGCTCTTTTTTGTTAAGTTTTTATACCGATCAGGATGAAGGGGGTGTTGCTCAACACAACAACATAATCGCCTGCATCACCTGGCCACCCTGATATTGGCCCATGTTCGCCCAATCACTCAGGTTCGTGTATCGCATCGGTTTCGTCAACAACCTGTTTTACTTGTAAAGGATCGTTGTACACATGGACGCAATTAGCGGAGCATTAACATCACTTACTGACCAGCTGATGAGTTTGTCAGTGCCTCTCGCAATTCTTGGTGTTGTTGTTTTCATTCTGTCGTTTCTGATTTCCCCATTGCTGCCGGATGCTATGGGCAGTATGAAGGGCTACATTTCACGCGCTATGTTGGGCGTTGCGTTTCTTAGCTTTGTACCAGCCATCATGACGGGTCTTGCCGGACTAGGTGGTTAAGTTCGTGTTGGACGGGCCAGCTTCAATCATTGCGGCTGGCCCGATGTGTACCGGACGAAATGTATTACATAACTGATCGCGGAGTGGAGTTTTGGGATGGCCTACGAGCAACTTGAAGAAATACGATCCAGAAAACGCGAGAAGGTCGCCATGTTTTTGACAGCAGAAAACATGGGTGGGCTATTAATGGCAACGCTGCCCGTGTATATTGCCACAGCCCAATTTCAATCATTCTTTTTGCGCATGGTGTTGCTGGTGCTGGCGGCCGTGCTTGGTGTCGTCATCACGTTCGAGATCGGCGGACTCGCGCTCTACGAGCGACTTCTATGGCGACTCCGTGGGCTCATGCGAGTACAAACAGCGGGAGCGTTGATTAATCCCGATCAATTTTCGGTTGTGCCCTCGACCACGTATGTGGAGGCACTTCCAGCTGACGGACCAATCAGTATGTTGCCGGTCATCAAGCACGACACGTCCTTTCGTGGTCGTCGTATTGGAGTACCGGAGATACCAAAGCAAAGTACCACAAATGTTTCCGAACGTTGCGCTGCATCCCAATTGTCGCCGTTCGATGAGGTAATGGAAGCTGAGGCGCAGCGAGAAACACGACAAGCAGCACAGTCAACAGCGGAGGAAGCAGTCTATGCAAACGTTTAAGCTAGGCTCGTTTCCAATCGAGCAGATCAGTGATCTTCATGGTCTTGAATGGCGACTCGGTCAATGGTTTGCCGCACGATCCTATCCGGTCCGGCAGATTGCTGTGTCACGGCGCTTCGATATGCGAACACCGATTAACAAGCTGACACAAACGCAAATCGACATGATGCGCTTGGCTCGCAAGGCTGAACCATTGCTTGTCGCTATTGAGGACCTGTTTGAACATGAACGGGGCAACCCGGCCGCTGTGCTCGCAGCGTATGACCAGGATGAGCAGCGCTGGTTAACACAACTTTTGCCGCAACACAAAGGACTTCAAGCATTTGTCCGCAATGTGTTTGCGGGAACGCAGGTTGCGGACGATGAAGCGCTCCGCTATTGGGCAGTTATTGCTGAACACATCACCATGTCAATCTGGCCGCTACCCTGGCAAAAAGAAATGACCCGCTTTTATCAAGCCCTTGAAGATCGCCACCTGCGCAGCATCGAGCACTATATGCTGACCTGGGAAGGCGGGGATATCAGCGGCCAGGCGATACAGGCACAACTGCGGAATGCGTTTGGACGTGACGTGGCGATTGTTGAGGGCACGCCGCCAATTGTTGGCTGCCCGTACACCGAACAATCAACCAAGCTTGTCCCGACCCAGCCTGGACACCCCTACTATGCTGTGCTTCACAGCTATGAGGTGCGTGGACAGTGGGACGCGACCACACTCCATCCATTACTGGAAGGAAACTTTGACCTGTCAGTGGTTATTGACGTTGAAACATTGCCGCGGAACAAGGCAATGCGCGTTGCCGAAACGGCCCATGCAACAGCAAAAATGGTTCAGCGCGACGACAAGCTTATTGATACACGTGCCGCGCGTGTGTTCCAAGACTCTGAGCGCGTGATGCATGAGCTAAGTGTGCAGTCGCTGCACCTTGTTACAATCGCTGTGCTGGTATCCGGTGAAACCGAGCAGGCGCTTGAAGATAATATCGCCGAGGTCATCAGCCGCCTCGGCACAACATTGCGCTTGACCCGAGTTGCGGGAGCACAGGGCGAGCTTATCAAGTTATGGTCTCCCATTCCGACCAACCGCCTCGATATCCCGGCTAAGCCGTGGAACATGATGTCGCATGGTGTTGGCTGCTGCGCAGGCATTATTGGCTATCATCGAGCCAGCTCCACCAACGGTATTTTGTGGGGGCTTGACGCTGTTCGTCGAGCACCGCTATTTCACGACCCGTTTGCAAACAACCAGGCCGCGCACATGTGCATCCTGGGAAAAACCGGTTACGGGAAAACATGGTTCCTGAACCAGATTACGATGCGTGCGTCAGCCATTGCCGGATGGAAAATCATCGGCATCGACGCGTTCCGCAACGGCGAGCGCATTGAGCGTGCGGCGCGAGTGGGCGCCCGTTGCAACTGGATTGGCCTTGAAAGCTCCGTCAACATTCTTGATATCGTGTACGACAAAGCAGAAGAAGGCGGCTGGATTGGTAAACAGGTGCAGCATGTCATTGGCCAGCTGGCCATGCTCCTGGGCGAGCCGGGAACAAACGCGAATGGGGAAGAAGAACTGTTGCCCCGGCGATTTTCGATTGCGGAGCGCGGCCTGCTCGACCAAGCGTTGTCGGCGATGTACAGCCACGTTGATCCGGATGCGCATGTCAGCAACATGCCGATTCTGAGTGACCTGATTGCGCTGCTTGAGGAGATCGGCGAGGAAGAAACTGATTGGTTGGCGCGTGATATGCGGTTGTTTCTAAGTGGGTCAATGGCAGCAAGTTTTGATGCAACCACCACCGTCGATTGGGATTTTGCCTCCGATATCAACTATTTCGACTTTTCAAATGTGCCGGAAACGCTGCGCGCGTTTTACTACGGGCAGGCCGTTGGCGCGATTAACCGCTTCATGCGTGATCCGCATCGTGACCTTTCCCGTCCCACGCTGCTCTTGATTGACGAGTTTCATTATGTCACCAAGACCGAGGCGGTGGCACGCATGGCAGCAGAGATCGCCAAAGTCGCGCGCAAGTACCGGCTGGCCGTTGTTCCGGTCGATCAAAACCCCGCGACCTTTTTGGACAACAAGTATGGGCTGTTTATTTTCGAGAACAGCACCGGCAAAGTGTTGTTTCACCTCGACGACCTTCCGGCACAGCGTATGGGCGACGCAATCAGCGACCTGACGCCGGATCACGTGGCATTTCTGTCGCAGGCGGTCGCCGGCCAGTCGATCATGATTTTCAACAATGATGTGTATGTCGCACATGTTGAAACCAATCCTAAAGAAACACGTGCGTTTGCAGGAAGTTAGATTGCACCATGTCACTACTTCGAACATCAACATTATGGTCTATTCAAGACCTGCCGCAAAAACTTACTGATCCTGAAGCTGGGTTCTTGAACGCCCTGCAACAGCACATTGATCTTGCGGGTCAGGGTTTAATCACTGTCCTGATGCAGATTGGCACACAACAGAAATCCTATGTACGTGTGTACGGATGTGGATCGTGCCAAGTCGAGCGCTGTGTTGCCGGTTGTCGGGTCCGCCTACTGGAACGTGTTATCCGGTCCGGGTGGAAAGGAACATCACTCTCGCATGTATCACAGGGGCTGGTGGCGCGACCGTACACGCGGGTCTACATCGGCATGCCGATGTATGATGCCGAGCCGCTTGATGGAACACTCCTACACTCGTGGCAGGAGGCCCGGCTAACGCTCCACTGGCACAAAGGCCGCATGCCTCAGCCTGAGCAAAAGTCACTTCTTCGCCACACACCAGGATTGCTGCGCAAACGAATCATGGTTAGTGCGGTGCTGGTGTTGGGCAAAGAAGGGCCGGATGACCCGCAGCTTATTTTCGGTTCGCGAAAATGGAAATTCGTCCCTGCGGACAAGCTTCACCTGCCGTTGCTCAATTGGTATGGCGGTCCGGAGATTCGGGCGCCACGTCTGTTCATGGGCACGCCCAGTACCATCTCGCCCCATCTGTTACTTCCAGATCCACGTGACCCGCACACCAATCCGGAGCCAGACCTACCGGATTTTGGAAACGTTCCACACGATAAAGCCGTGATCGCCCATGCGAATGCCACTGCGATCTCGCGCCAGTTGCATGAGGCAGGCGCGCGGGTGGAGTTTCTTGATCTAAATGGTGATCTGTGGACGGCAACACTGGCAGCGATTCATCCTGCGGGTATGCAATCATTTCTGACCGAGCTTAGCGCTGCCCATGCCGGTCTGTATGTTAAGAGTGTAGCGAAGGCTGTTGTGGGACTGCGCAACACATCTGAACACGTCCCTGCAATGCTGCCGCCGGTGCTCAAGCTGGGAACGTTGCGTGAAGGGCAAATCCGGTATCGACCGATCGGGAGCACCCATCACATGATTGTAAGTGGCCCGTCACTGGCCGGTATTCTAGCTGGCCTGGTCGCGCCACTGGTCGATGGCCGCTCGGATGTGCGAATTGGTGTCCTTGATGTCGCCGATGGCAAGATTGCGTCTGTTCTCGGAAACGTGCCGCGCCGGTTACCGACTGTTCGGGCCGATGATGAGCAAGAATTGCTTGGTGTGGTAAGCAGCGTCAACGGCACCGGCGTACCGGTGATGGTGATTGTGCATGCCAACGATGCCGAACGCTGCCGCAAAGCCGTTATCCCACTGATGCGAGCCGCCTCGTACCTTAATATCTCGCTGGTTATTGCAACTCATGATGAGGAAATTATCCCGGAGCGTATACGCAATCGCGTGCCTGTGCTGCGCATTTCTAATCGACAGGCACACTGGGAATCACCATATGGCGCTTACTACGAGTGGGGCCGCATGACCCCCTTGCGCCTGCCGTTCCGCGATCCCGAATTGCCGTGGTCGCTGCCGGACTCGGCAACAGTTCCGAATTTAATTGAACGTGATCAGTATTGGGTTACACCAGATCATCTGACTGACACACTTGTTCCAGGATTAAGAGAGCTTCTGGAAGAGCAATCGAAAGCAGATGGTAATACCGAATCAGAGGGCGAGAGCAAAACTCCGCCAAGTGATGCGTCGTCTGAGCAGAACGATGCAGTTGATGGTCCTGAAATCAAGCCGGTGGCCGAGCAAGCAAAGCCTGCCGTTCAGCTGTTTCGATTTGATGCAACCAACACACTAATAGTAGATGACGAGTTACTTGGGCCTGTGTTGCAATGGATGAATAGTCGAACAACTGAGCCGACGATTAGCATCAAGCAGCTCATGACTCAATACAACATACCAAAAGAAGCTGCAACCCAGATTTTCGAGTCGCTTAAGGGCCGACGTATTACGAAACACGAAAAGCGGACGGGCCACTTGTACTACGAAACAGTTGCAGAAGCAATCAGCAATGGCCACCTAGCAGACGGACCGTGGGCGGTGCCTGTCGAGGTAGATCCGGTTGATGCGACAGCTTCGCCAGGATTTGATAGCGACGCAGATGAAACAACGACGCAACCGGTAATGTCGGACGAGAACACTGTCCTTGAACACCATGCGGGAGCGATCGATGAAGCCGCTCCCGATGACAACACCGTGGTAACTACAAATGGTGCACCTGTTCTCGTTGAGGGTGCCGGATTATGGCAACTAACCGGAGTACAGGCCGGTGCTGAAAACGCTGATGCTACAGCAACGCTTGAATTGGCTGAAACGCTTGATTTCGGTTTTGACCGTGAAGATGCGATGGAAACCAACGTCTGGGAAAGTGACGCGCTGATTATTGAAACACACACACCGGTAGTTAGCACTGACGCGGATGGTCATATGAGACAAGATGAGACACGAGGTGCGCAATGAGTAGCCACAGCAAAACTTCACAACCACTGGGAATGGGATTTGACAAAGCCCGTGGCAACAAGCCGGCGCATCCAGATGCGCCACGGTGGATACTCGCGATTATTAGCCTGGTCGTAGTCCTGATTGGCATATTCGGTGCTTCGATGGTGGAAGCCGTGGAACGCAACAGTGTCTCGTTCCAGGCATATATGCTTGAGCGCAGCACTGCTGTGAACAAGCTGGTCTGGTATTTCCAGATGGCTGCAATGGGCATTGGACTGCTTACAGCAATTGGCTATGTGTTGATTCCAGTTCGCTGGTGGTGGTGGCGAAAAACCATACGGGGATTTAGCGGTGAGTATATGGCTGTGGTTCTTCCCCGTCCCGACGGTAAGACCACGTCTACGAGTAATAATCCTGACGCTCCATTTGTATTCTGGGATCGCCTGTTCAAGATTATCGGACGTGCCAAGAATAAATCATCCAACGCATATCTCGCGGCAGAGCTGTGGGGGAGTGGAAGCGGTCGTGTCCAATGGGCGTTCTACCTGCCCTCAACTCTGCAAACAGAGCGCGAAGCCATCCGGCGCTTAATTACAGCTGAACGACCACAAGCACGCCTGGTCACGATGCCTGACCCTTTGGAAAAAGCGTTAAGCCTCGACCCAAGTGATCCAAATGACACGGGTGAGCGTTACTACGCCGGCGCAGTTCTCAACCTTCGAACGCGAGATTTTTATCCGTTGCCGGTTGACGGACTGATGCTTCCTTCATTGGTCAGTACATTGCGACCGCGTACTGGAGTGCTAAGAAGTGGTGTTTCAGTCGTTGTCTCACCTGCAAGCTATCTATGGGCCAGACGAGTCAACCAACTTGTCCAACGATGGTTATATCACAGCCACGACTATAAATGGGACCAGCGCTTCGGTGAGGAAACAAAAGACATCAGGATGAAGGTTCAACAGAACCATGCTCGCACGTGCGTGCGCGTCCAGGTCATTGCTACAACCAAAGACGGAGCGGTAGCTGAGCGGGACGCCTTGATTACGTCATTGGAAAGCAGCGAAAGACAGTATAGCCTTACATCTCAGTCGCTTAAGGTTCGCAAAAAGATTGTGCTTCAGCTGCGCAAACCTGCCCCGACGAAAAAACCCGGTGCCATTGAGGTGCCAGCACATATGCCTGCGGGGGGGCGGCCATCGGCTACTGACGTCGTGGTACGTGAAATTCCAGCCGAGTTTCGTGTGCGGGCTCCGTTCCGCCCTGACATTCGCAATTTGTTCATCATCCCGTTCCCTCCATTTTCTTAGATTGCATAGGACGTAGCGTATATGCCTGGTTTAGTAGATTTAGTGGCTCGCCCAACCGTTTGTTCATCTGGTGAAGTTACACAGATGTGGGCTATGCCTGGTGCCGAGTTAGATCAGATGGTGGAGTGGGAATCATGTACGTTTTTGCCGCCACCGCAGTTCGCCTTTCTACCGAATTATACGGAGCCTCGCACCCGCAATGCGGATGCGATGCCGACCATTGGTGATTACCCTGTCCGGCTAGCAGAGGCCGAGCGGCCTGATGGTTCGACCCAGTTCGTTGGGATGCTTGCCCGTGACTTCTTAACGGCGATGACCATTATGGCGCCGATGGGTACCGGCAAGACGCATCTTGCAAAGATTATTCTGAGCGAGATGCTGCGTATAGGCGCAGGGGTCTCCGTCACTGACTTCAAAGCCGACCTTGTTACAGATATGCTCGACACGATGGTGCCCCGTGACAAGGAAACCACCACCTGGGTCGTTGATATGGCCGATACCGCTTGGCCGGTCGCCATTAATCCGCTGATGCAGCCTGGAGTTAACCCCCGCGATGCCGGCGATCGCGGCCGCATGGCTGATGGTCTCCAGTCGCTCATTAGCCGGTTTGATGATTCGTTCGCTCAGGGCGCGGGTATGCAAGAGTTTGCGCGTAACGCGACGCTGGCGTTGGTCGAAGCGGAGCCAACGCCCGACCTGTTGAAACTACACCGCTTCATGGTATCCGAGCCGTACCGCATGAGCTTAGTGCCTCATATGCACGACGGTATGGTGCGTGAGTTCTGGGCGCGCGATTTCCCCGCACGTGGCGAGCAGTCGAAAACGAGTGTCGATGCACTTGTTCGACGTTTCGGCATGTTCTT
The DNA here is from genome assembly GCA_030147335.1 of Herpetosiphonaceae bacterium. Taxonomy (GTDB): domain Bacteria; phylum Chloroflexota; class Chloroflexia; order Chloroflexales; family Kallotenuaceae; genus LB3-1. Next base: position 19,442 of record JASKZZ010000083.1, read on the forward strand.
GATGAACCCCGTCATCCGGCACGTGGTCTGCCGTCCGCGCACAACGCTTGATTATCGTAAAGCAATGGACCAGGGGTATATTGTGCTCGCGAGCGTGCCGGTCGAGACGATCGGCAACAAAATCGGCGGTTTTGCTGCCATGATGATCCAGGAATTGTTGAATGTAGCTGCGTTCTCACGCGCTGCGGACAAGGTGCCAGATGAAGAACGTCGATTTTTCCTGAACCTGATCGACGAGTTCCAACAGGCCGTTAACTCCGGCGATCCCGCAGCAGTTGCAACCCAGATTTCAAAACTCCGTGCAATGGGTGTTGGCAGTGTGTATCTGTATCAGTCGAGCGCACAAATTCCGCCGGATCTCCGAGCGCAAATTGAATCAAACGTCGCTAATGCCATTTGTCTGGGAGCTATGGGTGGCGATATCCCGACACTGATGCAACGATGGGGCACACATCTTACCGATGCCGACTTTGCAGGAATGCGGCGGCGCGAAGATATGTACATGCAAGTTCAGGTCAACGAGCAAAAAACACCACCTTTCCGTGCTCGCTCGTTGCCACTATGGCCGACGCTAGAGCCGTTGCCTCTGGGTCCAACTCCACGCGAAGATTGGCGTGACATCCGCGCGCCCATCGCTGAAGATTGGCATGCCTGGATGGACGAAAAGATCAAGGGCATCCAGGATTACGAGCGCGCGGCCACAATCCAGCGCGATGAGGCGAGAGCGTTGGAGTCGCAGGCAAACTTGCTGGAGCGTGGTCAAAAACAGGCCGCCGACGTCGCCCGCGACCAGTACCAAAAAACACGGAGCGAGTGGCCAAACGACGCGCAAGCCTTGCGAGATCGGGCCTTTATGATCAAGCGTACAGCAAACGATCTCGAGCGAGCACCGTTGCAGTTGCTGATCCAGGCACCCGGCCGCATTTTTGACCTGTATCGTGACCGCAGTGCCCAGCACCGGAAAGCACAACACCAATTTATTAACGCCAACCCAGCTGCGATCCCTGATACCCGCCAGCGTATTACCTGGCTTAGCCGTCTTGCCCTTGCCGAACCGCAGGTCGAAGTTGCAGCCTATGTCGAGCGCACCATTGCCCAACTTGCGGGGGTGGAACCGGTTGTCGAAGTTACGAAAGGTGGGAAGGACAAGGAGCAATCGTCGCGAGTAAGCCAGATCATCGCGCCTGGTCAAATCAAACAAACCAGCGACCAGGGGCCGTCTCACTTAAGGCGATTGGGCGGCGATATTCAAACAAAGATTGCAGAAGATCAACGAAGTGAGCAGCAGGCAATTGAGGACGTTACACCGGTGTGGAATCCTAATGAGGACACCGAAGACATGAGTTTCTAAGGAATGCATTATGTCACTCGTCTATGCCCCAGTTATGTCTCCTGGTGCTGCACTAGCTGCATTACGTGCATCTCGACATATGACTCAGGAAGAATTAGTCAAGCTAAGTGGCTTAGGACGTAGAACTATTCAGAGGTTGGAGAACGGTGAAAATGCTCGGCCGAGGCGGGCGTCGCTGGTTGGTCTCGCGCGTGCATTTGGACTAACAGTTGATCAACTGAAACATGATCTGGGATTAGCTCCTTTTGGCTCTCAACGGCCGGAAACACCGACAAACAAACAAGCGGAAAGCTCTCGATTTCCTTATGGACCACGTTTGGATCGTATAGCTCTTATGTTTCTTAATCTTTCATCGGCTCAACAGGACTATGTTGAGAGTGTAATTCTGAATTTACACAGCGCACGCTATCAGCCAGATCCGAGGGACATCGAAAAGGATGCAAATAAATGAACACAGTACCTCGACACCTGACACGTGGCCAGCTTGACGATAACGCAACACGGATCGATTGGGAAATCATGCGCATGTTATGGATATGTCATTTTGCATCACCGCACCAGTTAACCAGGCTCGTACTTGGAACAGCATCTCACTCCAATCGAGTGAAAATGAATGCGATTTTGCTGCGACTCCGTGCATCGACAAAAGTTTGGTACGAGCCTAAAAATTTATTCAGGGGGAGTACTGATAACAAGGAACATTTCAACGGAATGGTATCGGGAGGTCGATTTTACGGTCTGACCCAAGCGGGAAAGAACCTCATGAGCGACATTGCTCCTGACTTCATGCCCGAACTCCTGCAAAGCCACTGTACTGTTCGTGAGTTCTATTTTTCAATGGCAGGCCGAAATTCCATGCGCCATTCTGGTCACTATACAGAATTCTGCACGCGTTTTATCACTGAGATGCGCCACCATCCACGCACACTTGGAATATTCATAGACACTGAGTGTACACGCTTGGGCAGCCACCTGCGTATGGATGGACTGCTTCGGCACAGATTCTTGAAAAATCTTCAGCCTAATGTTCCGAATACCGACGTTATGCCGTGGTATGTACCGTGGCTACTTGGACTACGCTCGCCAGGTGATCCTAATGTGATTGACCGCACATACTCTATTGAGATTGACGAGAACACGGAAGAACTCGAGATCATCGTACGGAAAGCCCAAAATTACAAACGAACGTTTCTTGGTGGGATGGATCGTCCAAACGTACCCCGAGTTGCGTGGGACAGTATTTTATGCCCTTCCGGGGCGCAACTACCACCCGAGGCGCGGCAAAAATACTTTCCCATTCCTGTCTTTGTTGTCCCAGGACCGCAGCGGTTGGCGAATGTACTGGCAGCATGGCAGATGGGATGGCCCAACGGACCATTTCTTGGGACACATTGGGGATTACTTAACCAAGCACAGTCGATAACAAATGCACCATACCTCAACATCAATGGTCAGTGGATAAATTTGATTGGCAACTCCCATGGCTATCAAGGACAACTACCGACACCGGCACGTATAACGCTTGACCCTCGAGGCAAACACGTATGACGACATCAGCAAATGTTCCAGCACTCTTTGACTCAGCAACGAATAGCGAGTGGTTAGTGCTTTTGCATCAGGGGCTCGATTCTCTCCGACGTTCACACGAATTAACTCAGCAACAACTAGCTGAGGCTTCGGGTCTGAATCGAGAAACGATTGGCAGAATTGAACGTGGACTGGTTCGCACAAAGCTGCAGCAAGCAACAGTAGCAGCTCTTGCCGCAGCCTTTAAGTGTTCAACATTATTTGAGTTTCGGGAGGCCTTACAGCGATCACGGAATTTAGGTGTTATTCGAAATACAACAGCACTCCAGATCGATGCGCGATCTCATCGACTCCTTCTGGCTTTTCAAGAACTTTCGCCTGCACAGAAGGACACCGCCGAAGCTGTTGTTATGCGCTTACTTGCAAATGTGCGGGCGCACCGAGTCGGCGAGGAAAAGCTGTGCACCATGTAGTCACGATCATTGTCGGTATGCTGCAGATATGTCCGTGCGTCTGCTCCATTTGCTACCATTCGGCACGGAACCCGTTCACGTCGTAATACCACTACATCGGAGCAATTACCGTCATGGCTCGCATCTACACCCAGCCGACCACCGCGTCAACAGGCGCTTTGACCGTCGCTCTTTCCGTTCCAACCTTTGTCGATGAGGCTCCCACTATGCTCAATCAAGCACCGTCCAACGACTACAACGCAATGCTCGAGTCCACCGTTCTTCCTGCCCTTTCCAACGACCCCGTGATGACAGTGCCGGCATATGATCTTGCCGATGCTGCACCGGAATCAACCACACCTGCAACGTTGCCGATGGCATTGGCTACAGCCGTTTCAAACGGAAGCACGAGTAAGAAGAAGCGAAAGAAGAATAGAAACACACAGGATGGCCAGGATTCAGCAACTGTGAACTCAGCGGCTCAGACAAAACCACCAGTCCAAACTGAGGAGGCGCCGACTGCAGGGACACCTCCAGTATCTGTTGAAAGCTCGCTGCCGATCGACGATACAACGCCGTTATCACCGGTTGACGATCCCAACAATCCTGACTGGAAAGACTACTGGCCGTCGAACGAACTTGTCATGTATGCAACGATGGATCCATCAACCGCTCAGGCGCCGACGCTTGACGGCATCCGCATGATTCGCACCCAGGCGCAGATTACCGAAATTGATCCTGAAACCAGCGAAGTGGGCATCGTTGCAAAAGTGCCGGTGCAGATTTTGCCGATGGCGCGTGGCTACGAACCGTTGTTCAACGAGATTACACGGGCACGCCGACGCAGTGAGCGAGTGCGACCTTTCATTGTTGAGCTGCGTGGTGTGTGCAAGCGATTAGCTGACCAGGATACCCGTTTTGCAACTGCTCGACGGACCACCTTGTTTGGTATGCAGATCAGCCAGGTAAAGCGCATCGACAAGGATCATATGCAGTTTGGCCGATGGCGGGGACGCGGCACAGTTGCTGCGGTTCGTCCATTTGACCTTAACGGCACTGAGTATTTCCGCGTCACGTTGGAAGTTGCCTCCACGAAGAGAAAGGTGTTCCTCCGTGGTGAAACAGCCCAGGTTGATCTGGTAGACGTGTTGATCCGCCGTGACCACAAGCATGCCAATCGCTTCAGCCGTGTCGGGCAGCGTTTGTTGGTCGAGGCTGAAATCACATCGCAGACCAGTGTTCTTCGGGATGACCACCCATCGCTTGAGGGACTGGACGACGATACCCGCGTAAAGCTGGGAACACTTCGCCAGGGTATTGTGCTGGTTAACATGGGCGAGTTTGCCGACGCACGGGCCGAAACGGATTTCAACAACTGGTTGCGAACTGGACAAGGTAATCATGGACGTCCGGGACGAGGCCGACACCAGGACGGCACCGGCACGCGGATGACGCGCCGATCTGCTGCATCAACCGGTAATGGGTACTACACCCGTGAAAAGAATCAGTCAGGACAAACCAAGCAGGCGCAACATCAGGTTAGCAAGCAGGCCGAAGTTACTGCTTAATCACAACTCGCAACAACAAAACAGCACGGGTCGCATGACCCGTGCTGTTTTGTTAAAACTCCAACCGCATTCCACCAGCTAGGAGCAATCGCCGAGCATCAGTTCTGCCTCATTATGCTTTAGGGGAGCATGTCCTTCATGCCATAGGCTTCGTTGTTGTGGGCATCCAGCTTTTATCTTCCTCAAGCATTGACGTAATCGGCCTTGAAGTGATGCTTAGTAAACAAATGATGATGTGGCAGAAATGCTTAGGCGTATCCTGTGCAACTATACAGAGCAATACCCCACACCCGACGACGACTAAATATACATTTCTTCACCTCGATACCTACAGTGTAGCCACCTGTTGCTGTTTGGATATCCCACGGTCGACCACTGGATAGAAGTACGTACCACAACTGGTCTATGCCGGTTAGCCGTTGTTATTTCATCTAATGACCTAATCCAGCGGTAAAAATGGTCAAAACACTTTACACTTGACAAAAGTCCTCAAAATCACAAATCCACCACAAGATGCTGTATGGCATCCGACATAGGTAGCATTTTGGGAAATATGTGATAAAGCGCCAAATAAAGGGCCAAATAAAGCGCCAAATAAAGCGCCACAACGGCAGTACTGATTTTTTTCCGCCTGGGGAGCCGCCAAACCGGCATTTGGGGGGTCCCACATGTCTTAATAGGAAAGTACCGTTTCCTTCGTCGTATTCGACTACGAATTCGATACGCTTTTTCTTTCGTTATTCGTAAAACGTATTCGTTTTCGAAGTTCGAATGAACTTCGAGACATTCGAAGTTCGAATGAACTTCGAGACATTCGACGTTTGATTTCGATTCGTTCTTCTTCTTTCGTTTCTTCGATTCAGTACTCGATCTCGATTCCGATGTCGTAGCGCCCCCTTTCGAGTCTCCGAATCTCCGTATTCGTCAGACGTTCGAACTCCGCCCTCGATCCTCGACCTACGATATTCGCATCCGGGGAATTTCCCCGGATGGCCTGCATCGTGTGGGTGATGCGGTGGTGACAATGCCGACCGGCGGGGTGGCGGGACAGCGGTGCGGAGATGGTCGTGGTGGAGCGATTAAGAACACTGTTCGGATTAGCCCCACGAGCACTGTTCAGGCGGGGGGTGGACCATCCTGGTTTCCGGCAAATAGCGGCAGATTGGGGCCGAGCAATGAACAGCGAACGGGGTGTTCAGGACCGTGCAATATGCCGTTCCGCCAGTGTTCATGCAGTGTTCGGGCTGAACAGGCTGAATGAGCGGCATCTGTTCGAACACCGGCATGAACACCCCATTGAATACCTGAAGCGGTGTTCTGGACAGTGCAGAACCAGCTAACCGTCGACCACCACACTATCACCTATCACGCCTGTATTGGACATGCTATCGGGCTATATGCGAAAGGGCTGGTCATCTTTAGAGTAGACGTGGTTACGCGCTTCGCACCAATTATTTCTTGATGTAATACATACTGTAATACAGCATGTGTTACACATCGTAATACGTAGGTGTACGACGTCCACTAAACACATTTTTGTTTCTCCTTAGTACTACAGCCGCAGTTATGCGGTAGACTTTGCTGGAAACAGCGGAGGAAGCAGGAATGGTTGAAGTTGTTCAGGCATGGAATCAGGAATTCGATGTGCTCCATCACCACATTGCCCCACGCTTTGGACGCGCTGAGCCGCGACGACGGGTGCGTGGCTACCTGCAGGCACTTCTAAGTTCATGTGAACGCAAGAACGGCTGGCAGGTCGCCGAGTTAGTCGGCGAGACTACCCCAGATGGCATGCAGCGATTGCTGAATACCGCTGAATGGGATGCCGACCTCGTGCGCGACGACCTACGGGCGTACGTCGTGGAACATTTGGGCGATGCGGAGGGGGTGCTGGTGATCGACGAGACCGGTTTTCTCAAGAAAGGCATCAAATCAGTCGGCGTCAAGCGTCAGTACAGTGGCACGGCGGGTCGCATCGAGAACTGCCAGATCGGCGTCTTTCTCTGCTATGCAAGCCAACATGGAGCCGCCTTTATTGACCGGGCCTTGTACCTCCCAAAAGAGTGGGCACGCGATCCGGCGCGTCGTGAGGAAGCAGGTGTGCCGGTGGACGTCTCGTTCGCCACGAAACCAGAACTCGCTACGACGATGGTGCTCCGAGCGCTGGATGCAGGGGTACCATGTCGTTGGCTCACGGGGGACACGATTTACGGCGGTGACCGGAGCTTACGGGTCAGGTTGGAGCAGCGTAAGCAGCCGTTCGTGCTTGCTGTACCGTCGAATGAACCGTTGTGGCGGGATGGCCCGCAGTATCTGGAAGCGCGTGTGATTGCGGACCAACTTCCGGTCGAAGCATGGGAGCGGATATCGGCCGGGGAAGGGGCCAAAGGACCACGGTGGTATGACTGGGCCTGGCAGCCGTTGTGGCGCTTGCAACTGACACCGGAGGAGCGAGCACAAGGCCATTGGTTGCTGATCCGCCGCAGTCTCGATGACCCGACCGACATCGCCTATTATGTAGTTTTTGCCCCACGCGCAACAACGACTCTCGAAATGGTGGTCCGAGTCGCGGGAATGCGTTGGCAGATCGAGGTCGGGTTTGAGGCAGCGAAAGGAGAATGCGGTTTAGATGAATATGAAGTGCGGAAGTGGACTGCCTGGTACCGCCACATCACCCTTGCACTGCTGGCGCACGTCTTCCTGACAGCCATCCGGAAACGGGAGCTTGAAAAGGGGGCACTACGCCAGACGAACTGCTGCCGCTGACCGTGCCGGAAGTTCGTCGGCTGTTGTGGCGACTGATCTGGGTGCGGTCAGCAACGGCGCAGGAGGTCACTGCCTGGTCGTATTGGCGGCGGCGCCACCAGCTCCGTGCCAAACGCTGCCACTACAAGAAACGCCAGGCACGGTGCCCGACGTAAGTGCGGCTGTAGTATTACGAAAGGGCAAGTACGAATGAGCAGCATGAAGTCCAAGCCGGGCCTGGGTGCAAATATTGGCCATGGCTTCGTTAAGATCGTGGTCCTGATAGATGGCCACGAGCCACAATCCATTGTTCTCCCGGCAGCCGTCGCACCTGCACAAAAGCAGCTAGCAGGCGCGTTATTAAAAATCGACACCGTGGACGTCGCCGGTGGCTCCTGGTGGGTTGGGGAAGACGCAGCGTTAAGCAACAACATGCGAACTGTTTTGTCACAAGAACGAATTTTTGACTCATCGTACATTCCCGCTCTCGTTAAGGCCGCGCTATCGCGCATTCAGGGCAATGGAATTCCTGCCGAGGAAATCATTGCGACCGCCAAGTATGTCACCGGTCTGCCAGCGACATGGTCAACCGACCAAGAGCTTGCACGTGCGTTGGCGCAACGTTTACGAGTGGGCACAGGCGTTGCTGATCTTAAGCCTCGAGTCATTGCCGAGCCGCTTGGTATTGTGTATGCTGCGTTGCTCAACAACGATGGCGAAGTAGCAGGAGATCCCGTGCTGCAAACAGGAAAGGTTGCGGTCATTGATCTCGGCCACCACACGGTCGACGTTGCAGTTGTCGATCGTATGCGCCCCATGCCGGAGCGACTAGCCACGTTCCAGCTCGGCACGTCAAAGCCGCTTGCTGCGATCAAGCAACGCCTGGCTGCGCGTTTTGAAATTGACTATTCGCTGCATGCAGTGGATCAGGCCATGCAGGTTGGAAAGATCAAAGTCGCGGGGCAGATGATCGACCTGCCGTCAGGTACGGAACAGCCGCTCCGAGATAACGGTGCCGCAATTGCCGTGCAACTCCGTGAGCTTTGGGGCAACGGTGGTCAGTTCGATACGATTTTGATTGGTGGCGGGGGTTCAGCCGTTCCAGCCATCGTCGAACAACTTAAGGCGCAATTCCCGCATGCACAGCCTGTACAAGATGGACAGATGGCAGTGGCAATGGGATACGCGCGGCTGGCCCGTCGCTTTGGGAAGCAGCACTAATGTTGAAAGCCCAAGATACTACGCATCCAAGTTCTCCGCGAACCTTTCACCGAAGTGAGAGCCTGGATGCTTTTCTCGGGGACATCAGCGCCAATACCAGTGTTGCAATTCGATCGTTGATCGTTATTGGCGCTGATTCGATTGGGCGCGATATTAGCCGATTGCTGCCTGACATAGCAAAACTGTTACAGGTTCCATTACCAGATGATGTTCATGCAGCGTTGATTGAAGCGTTGCAACACGCCGTAGCGCATGCACAGGCTCACCCGTCTCAATCTGGACCAGTCGAGCTACCCGCCATTGTCGAGCAGCCCGCACCGCCAGCATCACAACGTCGTCATGAGGACAAGGTATCTTCGGTTGGCAATGACCGGCAGCAACCAGACACCGCTCACACGGCTATGAACGCGCCCGAAGGCGATCCTTTCGATATCGGATTTGAGGTTGACCTGTGACAACGCGTCATCACACTCTTCTTGTTGCCGAGGATCATTTACATATCCGCATGCTGCTCCAAGAGCTAAGGGACGCTACACCCTAGTCGTCGCGCAAAACGGCCTGGAAGCGCTCCGGCCCGTCGCAAAGACACAACCGCCACTTGTGTCATTATCGACGGCAACATGCCCGTAATGGACGGCTGGGAAGCGTCCACGCATCCGGGAAAGCCACCCGTCATTACAGAAAACGAGGGAGCGCGATGGGGCGGTAAAGCCCCCAGCTTTACCGCCCCAGCAGCTACACGGACCCACCCCCCTCTCAAGGGCAATGGCATTAAGTTAGGCAACACATCGCTTCGTATAGCGGTAAAATCGCAGTCGTTGGCTCGGTGTGGCTTTCGTTCTTGGCACCTTTCGTCCAGTTCTGGAGCGTGACGGATTGGTCTTGAACAACCTATGTAACTTCTGGAGGGTCACCTCCACGCTTGTGCGGTGATCGATCAGTAACGCAACGACATGATCCAGCATGGTGCCATACCTCACTACCTGGTTGACGTGCTGGACGTGGCGATGCCCCTTCGCCCGACTCTCATCAGCCAGTTCCGCCTCGGCTGGCATACTCAGTACGCTTTCCAGCGTTGCCAAGAACACGATGCCGTAGAAATCTTGCTCGATACTGTGGATGCTCGTGCCGCTCCACCGCTCCAGGTCGAACACGTTTTTGAGCCGATCGAAATACGTTTCGACACCCCAGCGCCACCCATACACCTGTTTGAGGTCGGCACGTGAATACATGGCTTGGTCAAACAAACTGGTACCCAACACCTCAATCTCGCCGCTGTCCAACTCCACTTTCACCAAACGGATACGTATGACCTCCGGCAGCCCCCGGTCGCGGACGAAACGGCGTTGCTTACCGGTTACCTCGATGTCAACCAATCGATCCGTGGCATTGGATGCCCAAAAGGCGTGAACCTGTTTGAACCTCCCATGGGGAAAACGGATGACGAAATCGCGGCGATGCCCCTGCCAAAACGCCAGCACGGCAGAGTCGGCGTAGAGGCGATCCAGCACGATAACATCACCTTCTTTCATACAAGCTGCGTGCTGCTCAAAGAGGAAATCTTTTTCGGCACGCTTCGTATCAAGCGTAGCGTTGAGGCCAAGATTATTCAGGAGATCGTACAGGACACTGGCCAAGGCCTGCACACAGGCACCACCATCCCACTGATTCTCTTGCAGACTGTAGCGTGCCCGTGTGTCGGGCGTATCGGGGAGATTCAAATAGGTGCCATCCGCTGCCAGCAGGCGCCGCCCATGCCAGGTCTTGATCGGCGCACGCGAGGTGCCGGATTGGTCCATATGGTCGGTGACGATGCGATTCAGATACAAAAATACGTCGGGTTTGAGTTTCCGTCGCGCCTGACAATAGGCGCTAGCGGTCGGGAGTTGGTCAAGCGCGTCCAAGGTGCCAAACACGGTGTTGCGGGTGTTTTGAATCGGAAGTTTGTGCCCACGCAAGATGAGGGCAAGCACCCGTGCAAACGGGAGTTTGCGCTGGCGTGTCCAATCGGTTTCCGCCATCTTGAAGCGCTGCACCGTCTCTGTTGCCTGGACCGCCTCTTTGAGCGCGCTGATGAGTGCTACCTCTTTTTTGTCACGGTCATCATCATGTCTCCGTTCTGTGTTTTAGCCATACAATACCATCCTCGCCTCGGCAACGGACCTTAACTTAATGCCATTGCCCTCTCAAGGGCAATGGCATTAAGTTAGGCGACACATCGCTTCGTGTAGCGATACAAGCGCACGCGTTGGCTTGGCGTGACCTTTGTTCGTGGCTCCTTGCGACCGGCTCGATGGCGTGATGGATTGGTTTTGAACAACCTATGTAACTTCTGGAGGGTCACCTCCGCGCTTGTGTGGTGATCGATCAGTAACGCAACGACGTGATCCAGCATGGCTCCATAACTTACCACCCGGTTGACGTGCTGTTCGTGGCGATGCCCCTTCACCCGACTCACATAAGCCAGTTCTGCCTTCGCTGGCATGCTCAACACGCTTTCCAGCGTTGCCAAAAAGAGCAAGCTGTAAAAATCCTGTTCGATACTGCCCACGCTCTTGCCGCTCCACCGCTCCAAGTCAAACACGTTTTTCAGCCGATCGAAATACGTTTCTACACCCAAGCGCCACCCATACACCTGTTTGAGTTCAGCGCGTGAATACAGTTCTTGGTCAAGCAAACTGGTCCCCAATACCTCAATCTCGCCACTGTCCAACTCCACTTTCACCAGGCGAATCCGCACCACCTCCGGGAGGCCGCGCGCACGAACGAAGGCGCGTTGCTTGTCGGCCACGGCGATGTCGAGTTGAACATCCAGAGCAGTGGACTCCCAAAAGGCCTGGACCTGCTTAAAGCCGCCGCGCGGAAAACGGATGACGAAATCGCGGCGATACCCCAACCAGAACGCAAGGACGGCTGAGTCAGCATAGAGCCGATCCAGCACAATGACATCACCTTCGGCAGTATGGTCGAGATGACATTCAAACAGAAAATCCTTCTCTGCACGCTTGGCATCAAGGGTGGCATGCAGCCCAATATCATTCCGAAGATCGTACAGCACACTCGCCAGCGCTTGCACACAGGCTGCTCCCTGCCACTGATTTTCCTGGAGCGTGTAACGAGCGCGCGTTGCTGGCGTATCTGGGACATTCAGATATGTCCCATCAATGGCAAGGAGGCGTCGCCCGTTCCAACTTCTCAGGGGGTCCGTCGTGGAGCGGGACTGGTACAGGTGCTCGATCACAATGCGGTTCAGATACACGAACACGTCGGGGTTGAGTTTGCGCCGAGCTTGACTATACGCGCTCGGGGTCGGTATAGGGTCGAGCGTGTCCAGCGCCTCAAAGACCTTGTTGAGCGTGTTTTGCATGGGAAGTTTGTGCCCACGGAGGATCAGTGCAAGCACCGTTGCAAAGGGCAGGATACGTTGTCGTGTCCAATCACCGTCCGCAACCTTGAACTGCTGCACCGTTTCTGGTGACTGGATCGCCCGTTTCAGCGTGTTGATCAGTGCGACTTCTTTTTTTTCATGGCAGGGCTGGCTTCCTTGCATCTGTTTTGGTCCTACAGTACCACGATCTGTGCATTTGTCTTGCCTAAATTAATGCCATTGCCCTTGAGAGGGACCAGCCACTCCCACCACTCGATGAGTCAATTTTCAGCACCGCGTGGTTGCCGGGAAACACTGGCAATGCGGTAGCCGTGGATCGCCCACGTCCCACCCACCGATCACGAACGCGCTGCAGAACCCGTGCAACTAGCGTTTGGGGGATGGGCATAATCGTCCCTTATGTCATATGGCTGTTTAAATCACGAATCGTTGCCGCACCCCTGGAGCGCCTTCGCCTGCTGCATGCCGGCTTCCTGCGACTGGGTATCACGGCGTTCAAGCGCCTGCAAAAATGCCTTTTGTTCGGTCAGGCGATCTTCTCGTGCCTGCTCGACCTGTTTGACCACAAATGGCCAGACGTGCTTGACGACAAACCAGGCCAGCGCGGCGAGCACTAACGCAGGAAAGCCCCAGACTTTTCCAATCTCGATAAGGTCGATAAAACAAAAAAGGCACGCAGTTCTCTAGTCGAGAACCACGCGCTCATAGCAGCGAATACAAAAATACTTTAGTTAGGCGAGCTGCGGCACCAGGCGCAACGTCCGCTGTTCATCGTTCTGAAGCTGCCGTTGTCGACTCGGACTTTGGCGCTTCGAGCGCTCCCCACGCAGCTGTTCAACTTTGATTGGCTCGTAGGTGACTTTGACAACCACGATGCTGCCACGTGTTTCGGTCTCAATGTCATTGGAGGTAATGACAATTCCGTGCTTGGCTAGCACCTCGGGCAAGGCCTCCAGCACAACCTGGAGATTCGCGCGAATCGACACATGCGCAACGTAGCCACAATTCCACAGCCAACCATCGTTCGGCCAGGTGATAAACCCAGGCGTATCGGCTAGCATGGTCGTCCTTTAGACACAAAAACGCCCCGATCCATGGGGATCGACGCGCTTCTAGCAGCGAAGGGGGACGGTGTGTTGTCATCGCTAGTATAAACGTTCTGCTAAACAAAAAGCGATGGTGTTAGCGTCATGTCGTGGAGTCGCTCCACTGGAGTCAGGGGACTAGGACTTCTTCTGCCTTAGCATTTCATACACAAATACGAGCAGCTATCTATCAGTAGAATTTACTTCTGGCCAAAAGCGGATCCTTTTGTCTTCACTCCCTGAAACAAGCCATGAATTATCAGGACTAAATACTAATGCGGGAATACCACCTCTATGAGCACGGAAGGTTTTCAGTAGTTGCCAATCCATCGTTCGCCATATCATAACACTCCCTTCAGATGATCGTCCTGGTACAACGAATCCACCTAAATCTAACCCTCCTGCCGCTAAAGTTTGAGCATTTGGACTCCATGTGAGAGTGGTAAGCTGGACCTCCACAGGCAACGAAATCTCTTGGGTTTTATTATTCATTTGCCAGATGTTAATTGACGGTCCTTTTGTCGAGTTGTTGTCAGCAATTGCTAATCGCGTTCCATCTGGACTCCACGATATACTGTTAGCGTCGGGTGTGGCAATATTCATAAACGCATTTCCACTTTGTACCTGCCAAATTTTAACTACCGACTCCGAACCATACCTGCGGATACCCGCAAGGAAGGTTCCATCAGGACTAAATGCTATCGAACGTGCCCCTGGGGTGAATTCTGTCACCTTCTTCCAATCTGCCGTCTTCCACAAAGTTATCTGTTCCTCGCTACCAATTGCCAGTATTTGATTATCATGGCTAAAGGAAATATTTTTTGCGAATGGGCTAGATTTTGACGGTAAGGTTACGAGAATTTCACGTCGAGAAACATCCCAAACTTTTGTTGTATCATCTGCACTACTTGCCGCAATCCACATACCATTAGGACTAAAAGTAACCGCCCAAACATCATCAGCCAGTCCATCTAGTGTAGATACCACTTCCCCGTCGGCAAAACGCCGCACGTGAATACTACGTGTTTCCTGCGTACTTCTTGATGCTTCACCGGGAAGCTGGTCAAGCCGTTCTTTGCTCGATTCAGCTGCTACTATTAGGTTGCCGTCTGGACTGAAGGCAAGATCAAATATGTAATGATTCGTGTTCCAGGTGTATAAGGAGTACCGCCACCAAAAAACTGCTATCGTGGTACATGCAAGCAAACATACAATTAGGAGCACTCCGTACCCAACTGTTAGCCTACGTTTCGATATATATGGTTGGTGTCGTAGACGCATATCTCTTTCCTTATATTACTAACTTGACAATTGTACAAATATTCGTATCGGCTCTGTTAATACAGTATTTGTGCTAGGTGCTACTTAGCTCACGTCAAGCACCACCTAGCACAAATGCTAAATTCAAGGAACAGCACGTCTAGCTAACGTAGATCCTTCATAGCAACCATACCAGTAGGGCGGTTACTAGCTGCGAGCAACTGTCCATGCAATAAATGGATGTGCTAACCACCCGTTATTACCGTCCATCACACCGTCCCAGCCACCATCAGTAACGCCACTTGGATTCGGCCATGAGTGCCATATACCCGAGTTCCATTCACCAACACTGATAACACCTGCTAACGATCCACCTGTCACACTAATTCCATCCGGTACGGCAGGCGTTATCAGATCATCCGGAAACGTGCGTTCAGCAGTGTCAGTAATCAACATAATGCTGCCTGGATCATAATTAGATACTTGAATTTGGTTCATAACACAATCTCGCAGATTGTTCGTACCATCACCTCGAACCATTGTCGATTTCCACTTCCCTGTTGCTGTCCAAGGAGTAATAACTACGGTATGGAGCGACTCGGAAGACGTCGACACTTGAACCGCTGTATTCCATCCAGCAATCATATTTGGGTAGTTTTGCGTTGCTGGTTGATAGTCAGGACAACGAATAGTTGCGGTATAGAACTGCATAACGTAGTTATGCCGGCAGTATTCAGTCTCACTGAATGGAACATAAAAGGCAGGATCAGATGTACGTTCCCTATCGCACCCAGGTTGAACAAAATAACCACCAGCGCGCTTTCTTGCATCTGTTACCCAATTAATGTTGAACTGCCTATGTCCCAGCCCTACACGGTTACCTGTACCTGCAAAATTGGACGTATGATAAACATCAACAAATTGAGCATCAGAGTTGTCGAGCCGACCACCACGACCAACACTATCCATTTCTGTATGGTATGACACAAACACAGGACCCGCCGCATCTAATCCGGTAATGCGATCGACCTTTTGACCTGGATAGTAACAGTCAAGATAATCACTGGCATAACTCGCTGTAATGCCCCCAATAATCTGGACAGGATGACATGTTAGAGTCTTCACCGTGGAGGACCAAGATGAAGACCAATCAGCACACGGCCGAACAGATCATCCGCATCTTGACACAGGCTGACAAGGGGGCACAAACGATCGGAGAAATCTGTCGGGAATACGGCATCGCCGAGGCAACCTTCTATCGC
>JASKZZ010000091.1 GCA_030147335.1 Herpetosiphonaceae bacterium
GATTGAACACGTGCAGAATGGTGTTCTTGATCCGAAAGCCCTCATTACGCACCGTATTCCGTTGGAAGATGTGTCGGATGCGTACCGGATTTTTTCGGCGAAGCTCGATAATTGTATCAAGCCGGTGCTGATCCCGCCGTCAGCCAGAAGTTAGCAAGGAGCAGCCATGGAAAATCCAATAATAGATCCTTCTCAGATCAAGGGATGGAGCGTGGACGCCGATCCCCAAAACGATCCGACGTACCCGATGAAAAAGCGCAACAATGGTGAACACGCGGGCTATAGTTGGGAACGTCCGACGCAGCAGCCGATTAATGTCGAGATTTTGCATTCTAACGAGCGGCCCAACGTCACTGCTGTATTCGGAACATCAACGCCTCCAGCAGGATTGAGCGGCATGATTCGCCGCGTCGCTTTCAGGTATAGCGAGTCGAGCTATGGACATTGGTTGCCGCTGATATTGGCGGATCGAGTAAGCGTAGTGGAAGGGATTCTTGGGGATCTGACGCACGGCCATGTGCCCAATATTTTCAGCGAATTGGGCTGGAACGCCGAATGGAAACACAACAGAACCGGTCTGCTAGGACGCATCCTTGTTCGATCGGTTCTAGCTTCCGCCGTTATTGCCTACGTTTTAAGAAAAAGAGGGTAACTCGTATCACTGCCCGGTTATCATGAATTGCCTGTGCCCTGTTCATAAGAGGGTATGTTAGCTAATAGCCCGTGTTGATCAAAATCTGGTAACGGAACCTTTGATGTATAAGAGCGCTTCCAGCAAAGTGGAAGCGCTCTTGTTTGTGCAGGAGTACGTCGAGTCGCAAAAACCGATCTCACCCATTACCGCGCCCGGACTGGACTTAACCTGTGGTAACAATGTTTATGATACGCCCAGCTTTGGCGTTGCTCGGCGTGTTCCACGCTCCTTGAGCTGTGCGGGATCGGCTACCACTCGTCCACCGCGCACAGTTGCGCCAATCACCAGTGCCGCGCTGACCAGTACAATATTTTTGATAATGTACTGTCCTTCCAATGTTGGCGCGATTGGGAATACTAAAAACGCCTCCTGGGGAAATAGCACAAGCGGGGTTACCGTTCCAAGCATCTGGGTCAGCAGCAACAAAATCGTTACGCGCAAATACTTGCCGAAGATTAATCCGAGGCCGATTACGCATTCCCATGTGGCGAGCAATACTATGCTTACGTTGGCAGGGATCAGCCCAAACGTCAACAGATCAATGGTGCGTATTGCAAGATCCTGAGCGGGACTGAGACCGGGAAAGAATTTGAGCACGCCAAACCAAAAGAACACAATGCCTAGACCAACGCGCATCATGACAATGCCATAACGCGCCATCAAATCGGTAATTCGGGCATCAAGTTGGTCAAACTCGCGGTACCACTTAGCCATACAAAACCTCTTTGTATATTAAATCACAATCTGTATTACGGATAGATTGCGGTTTGGGATGTATCACAATATTAGCGGTATGACAAAAGATTGATGATTGACAAGCCCTCCACCTGAAGCTTAGAATAGTACACACATCCCAGCTTCAAATACTTCCCCTAGAGTGAGAGACGAGTAGGCGATCGTAAAAGTATGTGGTGCGACGGTCTTTTCCGGCGTACCGGCAGCACGTGCTGCCCGAACATGATGTCATGCATCATCTATTGGGATACATCGTGCGTGTGTGCATGTGATACTGTGCATACTTTTTCGTGCCCATCCAACTTTGTCTATAACACCGTTGATTAGGCTATTAGCAGCTTCGATCTTGCCGCGCCTATTGTGATCATGTGTTTGAGCCACACGACGTATTGTTTGAGTGGCCTCAAAGGATCGCTGCATGGATTATGCGTTTGTGCCGGGGACCACGGATTATGAGCTGGCAATGCAGGCATTGCTGCGTAATCGTCTGCAAACCGAAGTTACCAGTAGTGGCGCGCACAATGTTGCCGCTTTTCTTGCACAGCTTCATTCCAGCGCAACTGTCGCCAAACCGATCTCCAACATCCTTATTTCCTCGCATGCCAGTGATCAAGGCTGGCTGCTGATCGACCTCGATAGCAGCACCAACGGTCAAATTTCATACGAAGACCTGGACGCCGTGCGTATAAGCACCTCAATCAATGTTCCAGGCGCGCTGATTAATCCACGGCCAAATGATGGAGCAGGTAATCCAATTCCAGCGTTTGTGCATATTAAGGGCTGTCGGATTGGAACAGCGACACCGTATCTCCAGTTACTAAAAACTGCGCTCGGTGGCAGCGTCCGGGTAACCGCGCCGAAACATTTTCATGGCAACTACGGCTTTCCGGGCGATGGCTACGTAGAATATCTGGCGTACTCGTATGAAATCAACCGTAAAACGGCATTTGCAAACCGTGCAGCGGCAATTGCAGCGTTTAAGGCAGGCGGGTTCACGCGCATTGATAATAGCGCTATTCCCGATGCCAAGTGGAACACCTACATTCCCCAGAATATCAGCGCTGCAAAAACGCAGGTCAATCATCAAGTGGTGCTTGCCCAGCCGATCAATGGCCGAACCGCAATCTCTAATCTGAATGGTGAGTTTCGCCATAAACGAGCGTCGTTCGGACCTTTCGAGATCGATTACGGCAGCGGCAGCCCGCCGACAAATGCCGCTCAACAGTTGAGCGAGATCCGTAATTCGTTTCTGACCGACAGCCAAAATCGCTGGTCCGATACACATGCTTTTCCGGTGTTTCGACGGCTCGGCTATGCCAACTTCACCGACTTCATGGACGGAATGCAGTGGCAGATGGCGGTTAACGGCAGCGTGTTAAGCGCGACCGGCTTGCGCCATGAGTACACGTGCATCGTTCCAATCACCGACCCTGCAAACAACCAGCTTTTTTTCAACTTTTACCCGAATTCCGGCTCGGGTCTCAGCCCGATCACGCTGCTGCAAGAAAGCGATGCTCGTTTTTTTGCAACGGTATAGGTGCATCTGATGAGCGAACGCGATACGCTAAGCGTTTTGGCTGCAGAGTTGGCAAAAACGCTCGATCCTCTCACCGGCGCACTCCAATCGCCTGCGACATTCGCCTCGTTTATGCGTGAGCTTGGCTGGAACGTCAATGGCTTTATCCAGCCGATCCACGATCTGGGCGCGCTGGTTGCGGCAGTGAGCGCAATGCTGGAAGATGGCGAGATTGCCGTTGCCGAGGTCCCGACGTTGATTGGTCGTGTCGGCACCGTGTTTGGCAGCGTGCGGCAGTTGAGCAGCATCGCCTCCGGTGCCCTGCCATCCACAATTAATGCACCGGCCTTTCGCGATGAGTTTCCCGAGCAGCTTGTGCAGTATCTTGTTGTCACATACCTGCTCGAAAAGCAAAGCAAGATTGGCAACATGTTGCGAACCGTGGGCATTATTCGCATTCGCCGGGTGGAAGCGGCGGGGCAGCGGTCAGCCTACGACCGGCGTGAAATTGCGTGGGCCGATCTCGGACGCTTTTTGGACGATCCGCTGCTGGTTTTGAAAAACAGCTATGGCTGGAACACGTCGAACTTCGATGCGCTACGCCTGCTCAACAATGTGTTCGAGCTTGGCCGTGCGCTGGGTATCACTGCGGCGACTGAGCAGCTCGATCCGAAGCTATTGACATTTCTGACCCAAGGCGCGTTAACGGTAGCGGATGTCAACCGTTGGATTGTGCGCTGGGACCTGATTCATAACGACCTTGAAACGCCGGAGATACGTGCTGGAATTGGCGTTCAGGCGTTCCACGAGACCGCAAGCACCAAGCCCGGCTTTGCGCTGCTGCCATATGCGCAGGGTCGTGCCGATTATTCTTTTGACCTTACCGAAAATCTTGCGCTCAAGCTCGCGGCTGCTTTTGCGCTTGACGGCGGCGTGGCGATTATTGTGCGGCCGGGGCGCAACGTCGAGCTTGTGCAAAACATCATTGATGCTGTAACGAATGGCAGTGCGCCGCCTGCCGGAGCCGAAGTTTCGCTGCTGCTCGATCAGCATGGCGCGAATGGGACACCAATTCGACTGATTGGTGCGGCTAGTGGCAGTCGGCTTGAATACCGCTCGGCGTCGATACGGAGTGGCGCGCGAATCCAGAGCGACGGTGCGAAAAGCGCGTTTATCGAGATTGCGCTCAAAGACGCGGTCCTGGTCATTGAGCTTGGCGGCGACGCGGACGGCTTTCTCGCGCAGCTGCTGCCCGGTGGCTTTCGGATCGATACCGGGTTGACCATTGGTTTTGATTCAACGCATGGGTTGTATTTTGTTGGCAGCGCGGGTCTGGAGATTATGCTGCCGACGCATATCGCGCTCGGTCCAATCGAGATTCAATCGGCGCTGGTTGCAATCAAAGCCGCGCCGGGGCAGATCCCAATCGATCTCGCGGGAACGATCAAGGGCAATCTTGGGCCACTACAAGCTGTTGTTGAAAATGTCGGCTTTCGTGCGGCGCTCACGTTCCCCAGTGGCGGCGGCAACCTCGGTCCGGCCAATCTTGGCCTTGGCTTCAGACCACCAAATGGCGTTGGGCTGTCGGTGGACGCAGGGGTGGTCAAAGGCGGCGGCTACCTGTTTATCGATACCGAGCGCGGTGAGTATGCCGGAGCGTTGGAGCTGACATTCTCTAACTTTTTGTCGCTCAAAGCCATCGGTATTATCACAACGCGCATGCCCGACGGTTCAAGCGGCTTTTCGCTGCTGATTATTATCACCGCAGAATTTGGCACGGGTATCCAACTCGGCTTTGGCTTTACGCTGTTGGCTGTTGGCGGCTTGCTTGGCCTCAATCGCACGATGCGGCTGGATGCGCTTGCGCAGGGCGTACGAACCGGCGCGATCAACAGCGTCATGTTCCCGCAAGATGTGGTGGCGAACGCGCCGCGTATTATCAGCGACCTCCGCGCGTTCTTTCCGCCCGAACAGGGCAAGTTCCTGATCGGACCGATGGCTAAGCTTGGCTGGGGCACGCCCACGCTAATCAGCTTGTCGCTTGGCATCATTATCGAAATCCCTGGCAATATCGCGATTGTTGGCGTGCTGAGCGTTGCGCTGCCGACCAAAGAAGCGGCGCTGATCGTTATTCAGGTCGCATTTATTGGCGCTATTGAGTTCGACAAACAGCGCGTCTGGTTCTTTGCGGCAATGTTCGACTCGCGCGTCCTGTTTTGCACCATCGAAGGTGAGATGGGTGTGCTGGCCGCGTTTGGCAATGACGCGAACTTTGTGGTCAGCGTCGGCGGCTTTCATCCACGTTTTAGTCCGCCGCCGTTGCCGTTTCCCAGCCCGCGCCGCGTGGCGATTGACCTTGCAAATTCGCCGGGCTATCGCATACGGGTTGAAGGCTACTTCGCGG
>JASKZZ010000106.1 GCA_030147335.1 Herpetosiphonaceae bacterium
AGTTCGTCAACATGCGTTTGTGTCAGCAGCACCTGTGAGGTAATATCCCACGGCACAAAGACCAACGGTAAGCCGCTATGTAGTACAATATGCGTTGCGTGCGGATCGACATACACATTGAATTCTGCCAGTGGTGTAGTATTACCGGGCACATCAAAGGCGCCGCCCATCACGATTACCTCGCGCAC
Organism: Herpetosiphonaceae bacterium; assembly: GCA_030147335.1. GTDB lineage: Bacteria > Chloroflexota > Chloroflexia > Chloroflexales > Kallotenuaceae > LB3-1. The sequence goes on from JASKZZ010000106.1 coordinate 189, forward strand.
ACGCTCGGCTATACGCGGCTCACGACGTACCGCAAGCGCTACGTTTGTCAGCGGCCCGACCGCAACCAGTGTTACTGGCTCCGCTGCCCGCATAATCTCGCGCACCATTAGGTCAACAGCATGATCATCTACTGCTTGACTTGTCGGCTCCGGCAGGCGCGCATTTCCCAGGCCACTGTCACCATGCGTTTCCGGAGCGGTAAACGCAGGCCGGATCAACGGCAGCGCAACGCCTGGAACAACCGGCACTGTGGAACCCGCCGTTTCCAGCACTGCTAGCGCATTACGAACGCCCTGAGCTAATGAACAGTTGCCACCAGTCACCGTCACTGCCACAAGCTCAATTTCGGACGATGCCAACGCCAGCAAGATTGCCAACGCATCATCAATACCGGGATCTGTGTCCAGAATAACGCGCCGTCGCTGTGTCATAACCAAGCTTCTCCCAATTCGTGTCGCCACTCCAACCAGCACTTCATAAGCAAGGCGGCTACTGTATCATGCCTTATACTCGATTGACAAAAAACACAGATTTGGCACGAAGCGAGGTGCATATATGGAACCAACACAACCTATTGCAGTTGTGACCGCAGCAGGCGGCGGCATTGGCCGCGCAATTGTTCGCGAGCTACTGGCCCAACAATATACAGTTTACGCGCTCGATTACGATGCAGCAGCACTCAAACACCTATCTACCCAGATCCTAGCAGATCGCCTTCATACACTTGTTTGTGATGCAACACATCCAGCCTCGGTTGCCGATGCATTTCAGGTGGTCGGGCAACACGGCACGCTGCATGTACTTGTCAATGGCGTTGGCTCGACTTGTAGCGGCGGCCTGCGAGATCTAACGATTGAACGCTGGCAATCCATGTTTGACCTTAATCTGACAAGCGTTCTGCTGTGTACACAGGCTGCGCTCCCACTGATGGAAACGACAACGGGGGATCGCGTTGTCGTCAATATCTCCTCGGCCTTGGCTACAGTCGCCGATCACACGACGTTAGCATATGGCGCTTTCAAGGCTGGTCTTGAGCAGCTAACCCGCAGCCTTGCGTTGGAATTAGCGCCTCTTGGCGCTCGTGCTGTCGGCATTGCTCCTGGCCCTGTTACGGAGACAGGCGGCGAAGCAGCCTTCGATACCGCTGAAAATGCTCGTCTCAATCCACTTGCTCGCTTTGCTACTACCAAAGAAATCGCGGCGTTAGTGGGCTGGCTCGTCTCACCCGCAGCTAGCTATATCACCGGGACAACTATTCGCGTTGATGGCGGCGACTCAGCGCTTGGTATTGGCTGGGGTCCGCTTCAGGCACTGCGCAACGAACAACCGTAGCCGCCGATTTTCTGGATGGCTGCAACTACCATCGTTCAATCAGCGTCATATTCATATTCAGCAAAGAGTACCGGATCGGCTTAGCAAGCTATCCGCAAAAGGACAAGTATATGGCAAATCGAACATTTAGTCGCTCCGCGTCAAATCGTGTCGTTGCAGGAGTTTGCGGCGGTCTCGGCGAATACTTTGGCGTTAATCCGCTGATGTTCCGTATTCTATTCGTGCTGCTAGCACTACCCGGCGGCGCTCCAGGCTTGATTCCCTACTTGATTTTATGGGCCGTCATGCGTGGACGTTAGTCACGTAAAATGAAGAACCGAGAACCGAAAGAGTTTATCCTTCGTTCTCGGTTCTTGATTTTCAGTTCTTAGTTCTCGACTACGCCCGCGAAGCCGCAAGCGACTCGTCGCTATCACGCTCCATCCAGGTAAAGAAGCGCGCCGTCAGCACAGCGAGAATAATTAACGTACCACCCATCCACATCAACAGCCCTGCAATCTGCTGATCGTCAATCGGCGATAAACCCAGGATACGCGGTGCTGCTGCATAAAATGGATACATTGCGAAATCGGCAAACGTAATCATCGCGCCTAGCACAGTTGGGATCAGCGACTGCGCGAATAAATAAAACATTTGCCACGGCTCGCTCAAACGTGGTCGCACCGTTGACGTGCTAAAAATTGGCCACCACGTCAACATTGCCGTGCCCATAAATAAAATATGCTCTAAACTGTGGACCGCTGGACGACCAAGCGCTGCTTGATAAAAGGCCGGTACATGCCACAGTGAAAAGACAATGTTGAACAGTCCAAACGCAACAAACGGATGCGTCAGCAACCGCATGACGGGGCCGATCAACCGCAACTCTAATAACCGGTCAACGAGCCATGTAGGAAGACCACTCAGAAAGAGCGGCGGCATGATCAACGTCACAAGCAAATGCTGCAACATATGCGCGCTAAACGAGTAGTAATCGCTTAACTCATGCAGCGGCCCTTGCAACGACGTAAACAGAATAACCATGGCCGACAAGAACATGATAACCTGTCCACGATCCACTCGTTCGGCCCAGCCATAACGACGACGCAGCGGACCAACCGCATACAAATATAAGGCTGTTAGCGCGATTACGCCAAATGAAATCGCTGGCTCAAGTATCCACCAGCTGCCCTCGTGTGGAGAAAATGGATGCGCCAGCACTACTGTTAAAGATAGAAACTCAAACATGGTTAAATACCTCAAAAAGCACAAGCCCCGCCAGCTCCCATTCGCCACACAGGCGCGGCCAAGGGCAGCGGCAGGGTTTACGCTTAGACGAAGCTACGCCTTCTTCGTCAAATCCTTAAGTCCTACAGATCCCGCTTCATCCGTAACGCTGCCTTCGTCTGTCAGGTAAGAGTTGATATTTTTTGCCCCTGAAGCTCGAAACACTTCTTCCGCGTGCTTAGCATGATCCGCATCCGGCACTGTTACCGTGACCACCGCCTGCCCTTCGCGGAGCGCCATGCCGTAACGTTCAATCACCTGGCTCGACTCGCCCTCACCTGAGTAAAAGCCGAGCAGCGCGCCGATAATTGCGCCCATGCCGCCAAACAATGCCAACAAAACGCCGGTGCCGATTATGGGACCCATACCCGGCAACTGAAGAACTCCAAATCCACCCGCTACCCCAACCACCAGGCCAATTAAGGCTCCAATACCAGCCTTGCCGGCAACATTGGAAACGCCTTTGCCTGCTTTTGAGTCATCCTGCGCCAGCTGGTCCTCATGCTGGTTTGCCACCACCAGCACCGATACGTGGTCTTGATCAAAGCCGGCTATACGCAGATTGCCCACAAGCTGTCCTGCCACGGAGTCGTTAGGGACGACACCAATGACATCGATATTTGCCATCGTTCCCCTCCCTGTAAGCTCCTACAACACGTAGCCGCCGGATGTCGCCTTGTACGTCCACAACAGGATAAAAACAATCACCATAAACACGGCGATCACGAAACCGCCTACGAACATCCCGGTGAACCAGCGGCTGTCGGTTTTGAGATGCATATAGTAGGCTACAACCATCACGCCCTTAACCAGCGCAAGCAGGATAAGAGTAGCAATCTCAACTTGAGTCGCATATGGAAAGCCTATGTCGGAAATCCAGCTCGCAGCCACTTCAATTGCGGTGATCGCAAACAAAATAAAGAAAATAACGACATAGGTTCTGACACTTGGTGGCTCGTGATCCTGTGGCATGTGCGCCACATCGGCCCGGTTGGATGAGTGCGTTGCCACTGGTTATATCCTTTCAAAACAATGTGTACAAGCTAGATCAGATAAATCAGCGTGAAAATCGCGACCCAGACAAGGTCGACAAAGTGCCAGTACAAGCCGGCCATCTCCACTGTAAGGCTGTTTTTGGAGCTAATTGCGCCGCGAAACGCCATAACCAGCACGATTGATAGCCATATTACACCGATAGCAACGTGTGTACCGTGAAAGCCGGTCATTGTAAAGAACGTCGAGCCGAACACGCTCGTCGTCCAGGTGACGGGCTTAGGCGGTGCCTGCTG
>JASKZZ010000153.1 GCA_030147335.1 Herpetosiphonaceae bacterium
CTGTACCCAGGAACTATCTAACACAGGAAGCATAAGCTATGACACAGCGCCAACTGATACCAGAGCAAGCAAAGCAGAACGTCGACAACATGACACGACAAGCAAAGGGCTGGATCGAACCACTTGGAAGATTTGGCTATGGAGCAAAAGGCGTCGTGTACGCAGTAATCGGCGCGCTTGCCCTCCAGGCAGCCTTGAGTCGCGGCGGAGAAACAACTGACTCTCAAGGCGCGCTTCAGCGCATTGTACAGGCACCATTTGGACAAGTGCTGCTTGGCATCGTCGCGGTTGGGCTGGTCGGCTATGCGATCTGGCGTCTCGTTCAAGCGTTCGAGGATACCGACAACAAAGGTACTGATGCCAAAGGCTACATCACTCGAGCAGCATACGCAGGCGTTGGGCTAGCATACCTTGGACTTGCCTTGTCAGCCGTGCAAATAATTGTTGGCTCAAATAGCCAGGACAGTGGACAACAAGGTTGGACGGCGCGTCTGATGGCACAACCGTTCGGACAACTGCTTGTCGGTCTGGTCGGTGCAGTGATCATTGGCGTTGGCGGATATCAACTGTATAAGGCATACTCCACAAAGTTCCGCGAAGAACTTAAGATGCAGGAGATGAGCCAAACAGAACAACAATGGGCCATCCGTAGCGGACGGCTCGGCTTTGCCGCGCGTGGGATCGTTTTTGTAATCACCGGCATTTTAGTGATTACCGCAGCGCTCCAAACTGATGCAAGCGAGGCACGTGGATTTGCGGGCGCGCTTGATACACTCGCACAACAACAATACGGCTCCTGGCTGCTTGGCCTTATCGCACTTGGGTTGATCGCCTATGGCTTGTTCTGCTTTGTTGAGGCACGCTACCGGCGGATGGTTATATCGTAGCGTACTCTTGCACAACCTCCTGCTTAAGCGCCTTGCGGGGCGCTTATTTTATTTAAACCGATACATCTAAAGCGCTTACCATACGAGATTGCCCGATGAATCGAACCAAAAGCTCGCATCGGCAGTGTACATAGATAGAAACATATGAATCGCTGCTCGACTGTTCGACGCTGCTCAACCTCTGCGCCACACGTTTATCTTCGGGAGCGTGCCCATCATGCGAGACTTCACTACACAACACTGGCAAACAATGGTCACACGTTGGGGTGATGCCGTTTTTGGCCTTGCGCTTATTTGCACTGATGATCGTACCGCTGCCGAACAAGCAACCGTTCGAGCTTTTGCTCAAAGTTTTGCTGCAAGCAGCGACGCATCTGAAGACGCATTGTTCCGCTCTCTGGTTAAGCATTGTCCACGTCCACAACTACTGAATACACTCACACCTCGACAATGGCAGCGCCATACACTGCCCGAGCCACTGCTTAGCATCGCTCCGCTTGAGCGTGTACTGCTAGCGTTGTGGTTGATGCATGGCATCAATGGCAAGCGTCTAGCCTCAATCGCACAGCTTGAGCAACCTACACTCCACAAACGACTTGCAGCAGCGCTGCTCAAGCTGGCAAACACGACAACCAGGACAGGGGATGGAGAGGTTGAAGCGCTCGCTGCATGGATTGGTCAAATGCTGGCTCAACAGGGTACGAGCTACTCTAGTAAGCTAGCACAGTTTCAACCCGATGAGGGCGACAAGATTCATGATTGGGTCGGTTTGATTGAAACAGCACGGTCTGTTTTCAGAACGGCAATCGGTCATCGCCGCCTTCCGCTTAGCTGCGCAGATGCAATTGCAGCTGAAGCATATGCACAGGCTGACGGTCCACACCAATGGTGGCAGCGGCGACCCGTTTGGATTGGAGCAATACTCGGCACGGTCGGCATTGTGCTGCTCCTGCTGATTAAGCCCTGGTCCAGTGGAGCGCCGGCAAGTACTACACAGCCACCGACAACTGCTCAAATTGTGCAGCAAACGCTGGACGCCTGGGATGACATGCCAGCTTCAGGCACGCTGCATCGACGTGTGTGGGCCAAGCCAGCGCTGGCTACACGTGATGAACCATTAATTACCGATATTTGGCTGTCAGCGGCAAGCGCACAGCACCGCGTGGAAGTACGACAAGGTGATGATTTGGTCGAATGGCAGCTGGCAGATGGACGCCAGAGGTTTGAGTATGCCGCGCAAATAGACTATAGCTCGTGCCAATGGAACAATCCTACCGCGCTCGACCGTTCGATTCGCTCATTCCGTGTTCCGGCTGATCAGGTACGAGCGGCACGTGATGCGCGGCTCAAGCTTGGAGCATACGGCGTTGGATACCAGATGTTGCAGCAGGCGGTAGCGGCAAAAGACCTGCGCTCGTTTGGAACGCGTATCGAAGGTGACACAGCACTGTTGGCTGTCGGCTTCACCGATACGACTGGGCTTTACCGTCGTCGCATGTTGCTCTGGATCGACCCGCAGGCTAAAGAGCTGAGATCGGTGCAAGAACTAACTGGGGCTACAGGCGGCAACGCAGGCCGTGACGTGTGGCGACTACAAACGCGCGACACGCCAAAAAATGGTGTTCCAACCAACAAACCAACATGGGAATTTCCCGTTCAGCAGCGTGATACCCTGTTAGACCCCGGTTGTCCCGGTCTTGACGCGGCTCAAGTTGTTAGTCTTCGTACAACCATTAGCCGTCCCACGTGGATGGATCAGCATTTTGTTCCGACGGCCTTGCCCGCTGGTGTGACTCGTGCAGTACTGCTCAACACAATCACAAATCCTAGCCAGTACGGACAACCAAGCAATGTGCATACAGTTTTTGTCGGGCCGGGCCGTTGGCTGCAGCTCAAAACTATAGGTGACGCCGCTCGTACTGTACAGCTCGGCGTGAAGCATGGCGATTGGCATATTGCGTTCGATGAACAAGCGCCAATGTTATCGGGATCGGCCTGTCGTTTCCAGTCGGATGAGCAGATATGCTTTCCCTCGTTAGCCTTCACTGCGCATGGCTGGACCAACGACGAAATAGTAGCCATGATTACGTCGCTCAAGCCAATCGATGTGCAGCTTTGGCAGCAGCTTGATGCTTTATTTCTTGATCCGCAGCCATTGTCAGATGAGGTCAAAGATGTGGCGCTGCGCGCACTGCAAGCACAGCAGCCTCAAGACAAAGTGTTGTATCTTCAAGGGGAATGGACGGCGCGAGTCGAGCCGGAACAAACAGTCTTGGATGATCCCTACCACGTTCCACTCCGTATCCGTTTTCCGGAGCGCTTGTATCATGAACAATGGTTTGGCTACTCAGGCACAAATATCATCCAGTACAAAGAAACGACAACACTACCGGACGGCACATTGTTTAGCAGCCAAAGCAATGACGGCACCCGCGCCAATAACTATGACATACGAAATGCGACAGCGAATCAAACCTACAGTGACTCGCAATACTGGTGGTTTGCTCCACCACAAACGCCTGCCGACCAAATCATCAAGCATCTTTTCAGCTCTGCCGAACCAATCACCGCTACAATGAGCGACGGTACGATTCAACTGAGCCAAATACAGCGCGCCAACGTTCAACCTTCCGCGAACGATGTGATGGCCGTCGATATGGACCCATTTGTGGGGCCGCTAGCACCATGGCTCGGAGACCTAACGACCGGCTCGTACAACTTCCGCGTGTGGCTAAACGATGCGACATATCTGCCGATGCGAGCAGCGACTAGCTTTGTTGATAAAAGTGGCCGTGAAACGGAGCTAACAAGTTTTACAATGCTCGATTGGCAACAACTATCTGCATTTCCCAGCGATGTATGGACGCCGCCGATACTTCCGCCAGATACGATTGTTTATGAAAATGGAACGGAACAACGTGTTCGTACCTTCGCTGAAACCGACAACCTATTTGTTATAAAGCGCGCATTGGTGTGGCAACCCGCAACAGGCTTCAAGCAACTGTTTGACAACAATCCTCGTAGCATCGACCAGCCTGAAAGCCCAAGTTCTCAACTACGTCATAAACGTGCAGCATATACACCGCTGCAACAGATGGATCAGCTTGACCTCATCAAAATGACAACGTATGAAGCGCCGGACTCGGCAAGTCGCATCGTGGTTCGGCAAGGCCCACGCACATTATTGCGTCATGCGTTACGCCATAATCCTTTGTTCGTAGATCAAGGACGGGAGCCTATTTGGGAGGCAAGTCGTGCCATCCCGGTTGTAATTGATGGCAAACAGCGGACAGCGTGGTTGATCGAGGACGACGCTGGCATAGCGGCGCTGGTAGTCGAAGTTG
>JASKZZ010000155.1 GCA_030147335.1 Herpetosiphonaceae bacterium
CACTGCTGCTATCACGGCCATGAGCGCGAAAATGGTAATGCTGTAACCGAAGCGAAAAAGCAGGATCTCGTTGCTCCGAGCAGCGGCTGATTGCCAGGGCTGACGCTCCGATATAAATGGCTGCATTGCAAAAATATGCGCTGCGAGCCAGACAGTCGGTAAGGTAAGCATATACAGGTCGTGAGTCATGAGCCGTGCAAGAAGTAACGCGCCTTGACGACTAATAAACTGGTTCAGGAAGGGCATAAGACCATCAAAAACTACATCGTGCGCGCTGCGTTCGATGAGTGACGTAAACGCGCCTGCCAACAATAGCGGCGCTATGCTCCACGCCATGCTATACCCAATCATACTAAGCAAATGTCTCAGGCGAAGAGTTTGCAGTTCGCCCAGAGCTTCGCGTTCATTGTGCGCGAACATGGCGCTGACCTGTGACAGCCGAATCATTGTTCTCAGCAGCGCGGGATAGCTGATCAAAACAGCAAAAAGCAGCCATTGGCCCGGCACTAACAAGCTCCAGCCAAGCGCCAACAGCCAGAGCGGCGCGAGATCGCTTGCGGTCATGCTGAGCCACACGCCAAAATGACGACGATACAATCGGACGCCGTCATCGAGCACATCAAGCACAAACGATAGCGCGGACGCACTCTTCATACGATCACATGCTTTGCTTCCCAGCTTGCGAACGCCACGTCGCAACACGCTGCACAATCTCATGGCCATCTCGCTCACGAGCCATGCGTCGATGATATATTGCCATCCAAATTGCTAGGGGAGGCAGCAGCACAACCAGTGATCCAACAGTCAGCACAATGGTGACGATGTCACCGGCAAGTGGTGGTAGGGTAAGACCGAATCGTGATTCAAGCGTACCGATCAGCACCAGTAGCGAACCTAGATACGACACGATCAGCGTGCCGAAGATGGCTCCTGCTCCCGAAAACATCAGCAGACTACGACCAAAATGAGTGAATACGAGGTCAAACGCGCGACCTGCCGTGCCTGTCCATGATCGTTGTTCCAGGACGAATGCTTGCAGCGCATAAACTACGCTGGCTACCCATGCGCCGGCCATGATAATTGACCAGAGTGTTCCAATCTGGCTGAAGATGAGTCCGAATGCAACACCCGCGATCGTCGTGTTATCGTCGCCGAACGAGGCAAACAATCCACTGCTTAACAGCGAGATATACATCATGGGACAGATAATCACAATGCTAAAGATCGAGCTACAGATTGAAGTGATTGTTGCAAACAGTACATTAAAAAGGACCATGCCGCAGCCGCGCATCGGGTTAAGCCGTAAGCTTCCGGGCACAGTGATTGGCTGACCGTCCAACGCTGACGCCGTAGCGCGTGATAGCGCCGCGAATGTGTAAAGCACCAGTGGATAGCCGGATAATAGCACAATGGCAAAGGCCAGCATGCTCCACCCTTCACCAAGCTCGGCTCGTACAAAGGCCATAAAGCTGGTTGCAAGCAGCGCAACTACAATCAAGACGGCGGTAGCAACAGACGTGAAGCTTGCTAAATGACGCCGATACAGGCGCAAACCATCATCCAGCACTTCTAACACAAGTGGAAGCGCATGTGTGCCCCTCATCGCATGCGTCCTCGTTCATCGACAAACGCATCCACGGTACGCACCAACCGCACCAGCTGATCTTCGTTTAGTGAACGCTGTAGTTGGCTCAACAATGATTGCAACTGCGCCGTTTGCTCGGAAGTAGCGCCTCGATAGCGTTCAAGCTCCCTGATAAACGCTGCGTCGTCGTCCGGCGGTACAAAGCCATATGGTCGCGCCAGCCGTCGCTTAAGTTCCTTGCGATAATGCTGTCGGATATAGTCTTGCTTGCCGGCGCGACGGAAAAGCATTGCCATAGATTGCACATACTCGGCGGAAGAGCGGCGGGTCACGTCGGCCTTGAGTGGAACTGGCCTGCCGAAGCGCCGACCAGTTAAAATGATGTACAGCACACAAACAAGCACGGCATACAAGGCTGGCCAGCCCCAACCACGCTGGAAGGCTACATTGCGTAGTGTGGGCGGCGTGCGAAAGCCATGATGATATTCATCGAACAAAATTGTACTGCCACTTGGCACGCGTGCCAGCAGGTTAAGAATCAGTGAAGCGCTACCGGGTTCCTGAAGTCCATCGTTGGTAAATGGGTAATATGCCGAAGTAAGATACACATAGCCGCGTCCTTCCTGCAGACCGACCAATGTATCACCTAGTTTGGTCCTAAGCAACGGCAAATAGTTGTCACGGTCCATCTGAACGGCGGTGTCTGTGTTAACGGGAACGCTGGTAACGGGCGGATCGTTCAGGAGTGGTTGTACTAGCTCGGCGCGCTCGACAAGCTCGGCATCATCGCTGATCACTACCGTTGCTTGAAGCTGCTCCAGTAAGGCATTCGAGTTAAGCATCCGCTGGGGATTAGGCTCAACGATGATCAGTGTGCCACCTTCGCGGACCCATCGGAGTGTTTCAGCGGCATGTTCGTCGCTTATTTGCACTTCACGCGGAGCTATCACAAACAGCGCTGCGGCAGTATCCGGAACGCTCCATTCGGTGTACTCAAGATTGCCTGCGTCGTAGCCAAGCGTTTGCAGCCAGCGCTGAAGGCCCAGCGCTCCATCACTTCCGGATGAGTGTGCCGAACCGATGCGGCTATCTTGCTCGACTTGATTGCGGCCCGGACCATACACAGTGAATACAATCAGCACGCCAAACAGCGCGACGATCAGCAGCAAGTCGCGCCAACGACTCATTGCTTTTGCTCCAGATCATGTAGCCCATTGATCTGCGCTTCATATGCACGAAAATCGGCTTCTTCCAACTCTCGGCTGCCGTACCATACGCGCTCAAAGGTTCCGATAACGGGTGAAAGCCGCTCACGCAGCGCTGGATTGGCATCGGCACGTTGCAAGTATTCACGGTTAGTCAGCGAACGGTCGTACCGCAGCATGTTGCGCTCGTCCAGCCACAAGAGCGACGACAAATACAAGTAGCGAACGGCAGTTCGGTAATCACCGCTGCGCGCCTGTGTTTGAGCACGGTCAAGTGCTTCATTAGCGGAAATACCTTCGTCTTCAAGCGCGGCTTCGGCACGCGCCTTCGCGTCCCGCACAACCGACTGCCGCACGCCACGAATGGCATAAAAGACGATGCCTAGTACAAGCAGCAGGCCCAGGCTCAGTAAGAACCAGCCCAAGGGCGACAAACTGGTAAATCCGGTTGGCGTAGCAGGGGCAGGGCCAGCGTTGCCACCACTCGGCAACGAACGAAACAGCCAATCAAAAAAATCGCTGATGGCATTTCCAACGCCACGCCAAAAGTTCGTCCACGCCGACGGAACCTCGCGGTCTTTGAATGGTGGCTTTGAGAATACGTCGGTGAGCTTTTGTAGCGCGTCGGGGTCCTGGGTAGTGCGGGTCCGGCCAGCGGCATCTAAAATGGCGCCTAATCGCGCAGCGATTAATTGAAACGCGGGTGGTTCTTCGTCCAGCGCTTCTGCCAGCCATGTGTTATCCGCAGGCGCGGTTCCACCATTAGGCAACGTAACTTCGCGAGTAGCGACAAGACGTGTAGCCACTTCGTCCAAACCAATTCGATCTGAACGCGTGGCAGCCGCATAGGACGCACGTATCAGCTGCTCATACTCCTCCAGCGAAGGCGGTGTGTTTTGAGCGTGGATGTGCGGCGGTAGAGCAACGGCTATAAGCAGGAAAACAAGCAGAAGTGGACGAAACCTGGTGTGTACCATTGTGTTACTTAGCGAACTTGATATGGCGGCACAAACTGATTTGGTGATGCCATCATGCTCGTTTGTTGCTCCAGATCAAATCCTTCTTTACGAACGCGTAGGTCATAATACATCAGAGTATAGCTAATTATACTGAACGGCGTGATGATAACCTGAATAATGGCGCTGATGATGGTGCTGATAAGAAGTAGCAGTGTCTGCTGATTGGCGAGGAAAATCCCAAGCGTTGTAGAAAAGACGGCACTGACAATAGTTGGGAGTAGTCCGGTGAGCATCCAGATAATAAGCAGGTAGCCGAATGTGCGCCAGAAAACTTGCTGCGTTAATCGCCAACTACGACCAAGGCTTTGCAGCGGACCCTGATTTTCAACAATGATTGCCTGCGATGTAAACAAGAAGCGCACAACGAAGAACAAACCGAGCGTTGCAAATACAAATATCATTGCGAAACCAAGCAAGATAACAATAGCGCCTGCGAAGCTGTTATCGCTGTTGCCTTCGCTGAACCCAATGCCCAGCACCATCACGAATCCAACGACAATAATGCCAATAACTACGCCATAAGCCAGCAAACCAAATAGTGCTGGAAGCAAGCGCGCACCGATCAATGCGGGCGAGCGACGAAGAGCAGTGCCGAAGGCATCGCCCACGCCGGTTGTTTGGTTAAGGTAGCGTTGTGAGATGGCCCGGGCAAGGGCACCTTCCATAAGCGGCTGGAACACAATCAGGTACAGAAAGCTAAGTCCAAACGATCCGAGCATGCCATACAGAAGGCCGGTAGCTGAATCAAAGGGTGACTGCGCGCCGAACGTACCACTGGTCTGGTTTTGGAACTGTGCTAATTGTTGCTGAAATGGAAGCTGGACCAAGAAGGATAGTATGCTAAACGGTACCAACACTAGCGCCGCAATAGCAATGAATTCAAGGAAGTAGCTGCGATACAGACGGAACATTTCGTCCAGTAGCTCGCCAAGGCCAAGCTGACGGATTCGTGGGCGGGCAATCATGACTCATCCTTTCCAGGGGAACCTACAAATTATAACATGCTCTTTCCGCGCAACCAGTAGCCAACGGTCGTGACTGATCACTGGTACTTTCATTACGTTGACGGCGAGCGATGGGTTGCGTCATAGGGGATCGCGTCGTCGGGCGGCATGAATGGATAGTCTTGAACAGGCTGGTCGTCGTCACCTTGTATGAACTGGATGGATAGGGAATAGAACAGCAGCGTGTAGACAATGATTGAGAATGGAAAAACAACGATGTCGGAAAGGCGCGTGATAATTGCGCCGATCAACAAGCCAAGCGTATTGCCGTCGGTAGTAAAAATAAATATTTGGCTAAGGACTGATGTCGGCAGCGTGACCGCGATAAACTGTAGTAATAGCATAACAATGCCTAGACGCAGCAAACGCCAGTTCTGTCCCGAGGAAAGCTCCCATGAGCGCACAATACTTTTGACTGGTCCCATCTGCTCCAAAACCACCAACTGCGATACGAACGCTAAGCGCAGGCTGACAAAGAGCGGCACAACGAGCAATGCAAGCCCAACGACGCCAACAAGGATCATCGGGACGGTAACGCCGGATGGTAGACTGGGAGTAAGAAATCCACTCCATAGTGGGCGGAGCCACAGGCTAAGGACAAGCACACCACAAAGCAGCGCGGGAATTGTCACCGCGACCAGGATCAATCCAAGGAGTATTTGAGCAACGCTTAGCGGTATCAGAAATGGCAAGGCAGTTGCAATACTTGACCGAGCGTCAACATCTCGCTGCGCG
>JASKZZ010000212.1 GCA_030147335.1 Herpetosiphonaceae bacterium
GAACCGTATTGGATACGCGTACCGGTTGCCGGTGTCCAGCGTGATGTGCTGGTCCAGCTTTTTGAGCGGCGCGTGCTAACCTACACGCCGTCCAACCCATCCGCCTTCCGTGTCGAGATGGGCAACGTCGGGCAGCACTATTATCGCTGGCGCTACACCGAGCAGCCCTGGCAACAGCCGTAGAGCCAATCTCTGAATTCCGCTAACCATCCGCCAACAGCAAAGCAGCGACGATCTCCCACAAGATCGTCGCTGCTTTGCTGTGTAATACTATCAAAAGGTGACGGTAGCTGTCACAACGATCACCTATTCTTCTTCTACCTTTAATTGCAATAATAAGGGTAGGATACTCTAAGCGACGGCAAATGACGTACGTGGAGGAATCTGTGGAAAATCGCGAGTTCACAGTTGAGGGCGAATACGGCTACAACCGCTCGTCACCGGAGCGTTGGGTGGTGTCCCACCTGTTGCGCTATCCGATTATCCCAATTTTTGTTATCTTGGCGAATGTTATCGAGGCGGGACTCTTCTCGTATGCGCCAGTGCTCGTCGGACAGGCGTTCGATCTGATGCTGTCACCGCAGCGTAGCCTCCAAGCGCTGCTACAAGTTGCCCTGCTCATCGCCGGTGTACGGCTGGTCCAAGGATTGATCGGCTTGGCGGCCAGCGGTACATTTGAGGTGCTTGCCCAGCGTTTTGCTCGTGACGCGCGGGAAGAATTAATGATCAGCCTGCTTGGAAAAAGCCAAACGTTTCATAACCGGCAGCAGACAGGCGATATCATGGCGCGTGCGACAAATGACGTTGGAATGCTCAACTCGATGGTCAGCCCTGGAATAAGCTTGATCTTCAACTCCATGCTCAGCTTTGTCGCGCCGCTGATCGGCATCGCCTTCCTTCGCCCGCAGTTGTTGGTCACACCGCTGATCTTTGCCGTCTTCTTTTTCTGGGCGCTGCGCCGCTACACCAGGCAGCTTAATCCCGTCGCAGGCGCTGCTCGTGGCCAGTTCGGCGTTATGAACGCGGGCTTGACCGAGTCCGTCTCCGGTATCGAGGTTGTCAAAGCCTATGCTCAGGAGCGTTCAGCGCGTGCAAAGTTCGAGCGCGACGCGCGGGAGTTTCGAAATCTTGCCGTTAAAGAAGGCCAGATCCGGGCGCGTTACCTGCCGCTGCTGCTGTACGGGATTATGTACGGCGCCGGCTTTGCGCATGCCCTGTACTTGTATCGCGTTGGCGCGATTTCAGTTGGTGAAATTATCGGGTTCATGGGGTTGCTGGGTGTACTCAAGTTCCCAACCTTTATCTCGATCTTTACCTTCTCACTCGTCCAAATGGGACTCGCCAGCGCCAACCGCATCCTTGAATTAATCAATGCCAAAACTGAGCTTGACGAAAACGAAGGTGGCATCGCGCAGGAAATACGCGGCGAAGTCGAGTTCCATAATGTTACATACGGCTATGGCGAAACGCCGATCCTGCACAATATCAGCTTTACCGCCAAGCCGGGTGAGACTGTTGCGATTGTTGGACAAACCGGCGCCGGCAAAAGTACGTTGACCAAACTGGTCAACCGCACATATGACGTGTCACAGGGCGAAGTTTTGATCGACGGCGTTCCAGTGCGAAGTTGGAGCTTGCAAAGCCTTCGCTCGCAAATTTCAACGATTGAACAGGATATTTTCCTTTTCTCGCGCACGATTGCCGAAAACATCAGCTTTGGCGCGTCCGGTAATCCAACGCGTGAGCAGGTTGAGCAGGCGGCACGCGAGGCACAGGCCCACGAGTTCATTATGGCGTTGCCCGAAGGCTATGACACGGTCATCGGTGAACGTGGCGTTACGCTCTCGGGTGGGCAACGCCAACGCATTGCGATTGCGCGCGCATTTATGACCAATCCACGGATCCTGATTCTTGACGACTCGACCAGCGCGATTGATAGCGCAACTGAGGACCAGATCCAGCGCGCGATGCGTCGAATTTTGCAAGGCCGGACGACGCTGCTGATTACGCATCGTTTATCGCAAATTCGTTGGGCCGATCGTATCCTCGTGCTGCGGCGTGGCGAACTTGTTGACCAAGGAACTCATGACGAGCTTCTTCAGCGCAGCGACGCCTACCGTCACATTTTCGCGCGCTACGAGCGTCAACCTGTTTTGGAAACAACCAACGGCAATGATTCACGTCCGCTTGCTCTAACGGTTCAGCCACTACGCGATCAGGAGTAAATCAGCATGGGCTTTGTATTAGATGGCCTCGACAAAGAAGCGTATGACCGCGAATACAGCGACGGCGAACTGATCCGGCGAATTCGGGCCTATTTCGCCCCGCACACGCGCACCATGGTGATTGTTATTTCTATGATCGTGCTGGCGGCCATCGTCGATATGGCTGTGCCCGTCATTATCTCGCGCGGAATCGATGTGCTGGCAACTCGGGACGGGGGGCCGCCGCAACTACCGCTGTTAGTCGGCTTAGGAGCAGTTGTGCTGGTGTTGTCCTGCTTGTCGTGGGCCTTCAACTATGTACGCCAAAGCTACTCGGCGGCGGCAGTTGGTGATGTTGTGCTAGCCATTCGCAATGATGCGTTCGCTGCCGTCACTGATCGCGACCTATCGTTCTATGATGAGTTTCCGTCGGGGAAGATTGTTTCGCGGGTGACATCGGATACGCAGGATTTTACTAATGTTGTAACGCTGGTGATGGACCTTGCCAGCCAAGTGCTGCTGGTAGTGATTGCCGTCGGTGTGCTGTTGTCAATCAATGTGCAGCTGACGCTGTTAACATTGTTGATCGCGCCACTGGTCGTCATTGTCGCTCTGGGGTTCCGGCGTCTTGCGCGAACCACCATTCGTGGCGCTCAACGATCACGCGCAGCAGTCAACTCATCGATTCAAGAGTCGGTGAGCGGCATTGCGGTCGCCAAGGCGTTTCGTCAAGAGCGCGCGATCCATACCGACTTTCTGCCGATCAACAAACAAGCCTACCGCATCAACCTGCTCAGCGGCATCACATTTTTTAGCATCTTTCCGATGCTTGACATCGTAGCCGGCATCGGGACCGCAATTGTGGTGTACTTCGGCGGTTTGCGCGTTTTCAACGGCATTGTGTCGGCCGGTGAATGGTTTTTGTTTGTGCAGGGTCTCGCCATCTTTTTGTTCCCACTTACCAGCATTGCATCGTTTTGGAGTCAGTTCCAGCAGGGCCTGGCCGCGAGTGAGCGCGTTTTTGCGCTAATCGATGCAGAGCCACGCGTTGTGCAGCAGTCGCAGGACACAGTGCCCGAGATCAAAGGCGCGATCGAGTTTCGCAATCTGCGCTTTGCGTATAACCCTGAAAGCATTGTGCTACCGGACTTTTCGCTGCGAGTCCCTGCCGGACAGTCGCTTGCCGTGGTGGGGCATACAGGAGCGGGTAAATCAAGCCTTGCACGGCTACTTGCACGTTTCTACGAGTTCCAAGACGGACAGCTGCTGATCGATGGTCGTGATATTCGCACGCTTGATCTTGCCGAGTATCGGCGGCATCTTGGCCTCGTTCCACAGGTACCGTTCCTGTTCTCGGGAACCGTTGCCGACAACATTCGCTACGGGCGGCCCGACGCGACGGATGAGGATGTTGCAGCAGCCGCAGCACAGATCGGTGGTGGTGAGTGGGTTGACCTATTAGAGAACGGGCTGAGCACCGATGTAGGCGAGCGTGGAGCGCAGCTCTCGATGGGACAACGGCAACTGGTCGCACTGGCGCGTGTACTCCTGCACGATCCTTCGATTTTGATCCTGGACGAAGCAACAGCTAGCGTCGATCCGTTTACCGAGGCGCAAATTCAGGACGGTCTTGATCGTGTCATGCAGCAACGCACCAGTATCGTCATCGCGCATCGTTTATCGACAGTGATGCATGCCGACCGCATTATTGTGCTGAAAGCAGGCCAGATCATTGAAGAAGGCGATCATGATACCTTGCTTACTCAAGGTGGTCATTACGCCGAACTGTATAACACATACTTTCGGCATCAAAGTCTTGATTATATCGAGGCGGTTGGACAGGTCTAGGTGGGGAAACCGGAAACATAGCAACCGACGCTCAATATTATCAATCGCTAGCTGGTGACGAAAAGGAATCCGTCGAACGTGACGTGCTCAAATCAGCATCACGTTCGACGGATTTTGTATGCTGGTGTCCGTCGAGGTTATAATCGACCTTGGTGCAGTTGCAGGTATGTGCGCTATCCTGACAAGCATGATTTCCACTGTCGCCAATATAACCAGCATGCGTTAATTGATCCGCGACTCATAAAAGCTCTGAAACCTGACGCTTCAAACGTTCGTATTAGTACGGGTTACGACGTATGCGATGTCGGCATGGCATAGGAGCAATGTCCTCTCGACGTTGCAGCGGGGTTTGCTACCATAGGCGTAAGCGTGAATACCACGACCACATACCGTTATAGCCGCGCGTTTGTGCAGGATGTGACGGCAAAGGAACTTATACATGATCGATCCTCAGCAGCTTGGTACGTACCTACAAGATTTGCGAAAGCAGGCTGGTCTAACCCAGGCTGGGCTAGCAGGACGACTCAACGTTAGCATCGATGTTATTCGTCAGTGGGAACGTGGTGAAATTCTGCCCCCTGACACGATGATCACGCAACTTGCCCACGCGCTTGAGGTGCCGGTATTAGATATTGAAGCACGGCTTCAAGCAACCGCGCAGCCAAGTGGGGCAGGTATTCCGTCACAACAGAGCGTGAGCGCCGCACCTGCGACTGGACTCCAGCGAGGATTGATCTCTCAAGCAATGATGTTTATCCTTCTGCTTGTCGGCATAACTGTTTTTGGAATTTATTGGTTGACGAGGCCGTCGCGTACCAGTGAGGCCAGTGAAACACCTGCGATAACCAGTGCAGTCGGTCAATCTTCGACGCCTCCATCCACAGCAACCGGTATGAGTAGCCAAGCGCCAACAGCGCCTCCATCCACAGCAACCGTTGTGAGTAGCCAAGCGGCAACAGCTGTGGCTGAAAATATCATAGCCTCTGCGTCGTCGGTTCCAAGTCCGGCTGCCGCAACCAGCCGACTCGCACTTGTCCGCGACAGAAACAAGCTAATCTGTGGCGTTCCGAGCAATATCCCCGGCTTTGGCGAGAAAACACCCGCATCACTGCCGGATGAGCAGGCAACACTTGCTAATTGGAGTGGCTTCGATGTTGACCAATGTAAAGCTGTTGCCGCTGCCATCTTTGGCGTAGCCAATGACAACTCCTTAGCATTGCGCGGTGTTTTTGATACGCGGGTTATTCCTGGACGCGATGCTCCAGTAACACGTTTTGATGCCGTGCTGAGCGGCGAGGTCGATGTCTTGTTTGCGAGCACAACCTGGACGTCCAGCCGTGACACAGGCTTAGGAACCGAACCGGGCAAAGGCCTTGACTTTGGGCCGACAACATTTTACGACGGTCAAGGCTTTTTAGTGCCAAGCGCAAGGGAATGGAACAGTCCCGAAGCACTGCAAGGGCTACGTGTCTGCGTTCATCAAGAATCAACTAGCCGCTTAAACATCATCCCTTATTTGAATGATCGAGGAATTAACGCAAGCACCATTGTCATTGACGCAAAAGCGACATTGGATGAGGTATATAGCGCCTACGAGACTGGACGCTGCGATGCGGTGGTGAGTGACATATCACAACTGGTAAGTCGACGTAGTAGGTTCCAAGACCCGAATGCGCACGAAATCCTTGCCGATGAACAAGGCCAACCGTTTGTTCTTTCAAAAGAGCCACTCGGCCCTGTGGTGCAAGAAAACGACAGCCAGTGGCGTGATGTAATTTCTTGGACCATGTTTGCGATGATGGC
>JASKZZ010000233.1 GCA_030147335.1 Herpetosiphonaceae bacterium
CTAAAGCCAGTCAACTGGCGGGTCCAGCTCCAAGGAGTGACTGCTACCTCCTCCGGCAAAAGATAGTCCTGATCGGCTTTGAACAGATGGTCGGAGGCTAGCGACGGATTGTGCGCGACAACCTGATCACGGAACTGTTCCCAGGTCATAGTAAGTGTGCCGCGCAAATAGCGGCTCCAACAATCCCAGCGTGTACCGGCAAACCCTGTAAGCCGTCGTGTCCAGCAAATTTGCCGTCCGCCACTGTTCGCTTGCGCACCGGGAAGCGACATCAACGTAGTTGCCGGGCCATGCAGCTGCACAGCAATACCTCGGAGTGGCGCAAGATCGGTGGCGACGACGACACGACCGGACAAGGATAGTGGGGGCATCGAAATCGATCCTTTCGGCGGATTAAGCTGTGCTGCATTATACGGCCGCTGTGCCATTGTGGAGCGTGGTCTATCCCGCTCCAAACGGGCTAATCACGGTCGGGCTTTGTCTGGATCTATACAGCTTCATTGCTCAACAACAATGTACCTGCTTGCCTCATCAATAAATTCATTCCTAACACACGTTGTGCTGCCGATAATCTTATTTTCTACAAACGAAAGGAGGCATATGTCTTGATACACATCAAATATACTGAAACGTTGCGCCGCACTACCACGAACAGCGCCGTACGTGTTGGATTTTATAGGAGACACTGATGATCGAAGTTGCGATCATGATCGAAGGGCAGAACGGTCTTAACTGGCAGCGATGGCAGCGTATGGCACGTGCGGTTGAGGAGCTTGGCTATATCGGCCTGTATCGCTCCGACCACTTTACCAATCCTCATCCGCCAGACCTCGACTCGCTGGAGCTATGGATTTCTCTGGCATGGCTAGCCAGTCATACCCAGCGTATTGAGTTCGGGCCGCTGGTCGCGCCGGTATCATTTCGGCATCCCGTAATTATGGCACGACAAGCTCTGGCAATCGACGATTTATCCGGTGGACGGCTAACGCTTGGTCTAGGCGCGGGCTGGCAAGAGCGTGAGCACATGAACTTCGGCTTCGACTTGCTTGATACACCAGAGCGATTTGCGCGTTTCGAGGAAGGCCTGGAAGTAACATCCCGGTTGCTTCACGGCGAGCAGCCTGTGGAATTCGCTGGCAACTATTATCGGCTGCACGACGCCATCTTGCTGCCGCGACCGCAACGCCCGAACGGCCCGCCAATCCTCATTGGCGGTAACGGTCCTCGTCGAACATTGCCACTGGCTGCCCGCTTTGCCGACGAGTGGAACGCCGTATTTATTCCGCCCGAAAAATTTGCCGAGTTGAATGCCCATTTGGATACGCTGCTGCATGAGCAAGGCCGTCAGCCGGAGACCGTTCGCCGCTCGATCATGGTCGGTACGGTCTTTGGACGGAATGAGGCCGAGGTGCGCGCAAAGCTGTCAACCAGCGAGGACGAGGCACGCGCGTCTGGACGAATAGTCGGCACCGCGGATCAGTTTGCGGAGCAGCTTGGAAGGTATGCCGATGCAGGTGTGCAGCGCATCATGCTACAGTGGCTTGATCTCGACGACATTGATGGGCTTGAGCTACTGGCTCAAAAGCTTCTAACCGCTGCATGACATTATTCAGTGGCGGCTCATCGAGTAACTCTTTGATGAGCCGCGATATTTGTGATCTGTTTGGGAGAGCTTATCCCTGGATCGCGCGAATATATCGATCCGCCGAGCGCTTCACCGCGTCTTTGCCGTCCTCAGCTACAACTTTGCCAAACCACGCGGCGTAGACGCGGTCGAACGCAAACGGCTCGACTGCTTCAACCACACGTTGGACAGCTTGAGCAGACAACGGTATTAGGTTTGGAAAGCTATACATAAAGCTGACATAGCGTTGGTCGGCTACGACGTTGATAATGTCGCCCGTCAGCAGCGCACCACGTCCATTCGCTCCTTCCGGCCAATGCAAAACTGTCCCGCCTGGAAAATGTCCTCCGCAGCGAATCAAAGTCAAGTCACCGGGTAACTGATGGGTTTCTCCTTCCCAAAAAACAATCGCCGGATCGGGGCGCATCACCCATTCTTGATCAAGCGCATGCAGATAAATTGGCGCATCGTCGAATGCCTGGCTCCATTCCACCATGCTCGAGTAGTAGTGAGGATGCGAGATCGCAATTGCCGCGATACCTCCCAGTTCCTGAACCGCCGCCTTTGTCGCATCATCAATCAGCGCCGTGCAATCCCATAACACATTGCCCTCAGACGTATGAACCAGTAACGCTCGTTGCCCGATCGCAAATCCTCCCGCAACACCAATGCCGGTCAATCCCGGCTCTTCGACCTTAATCGTCATATGATGCTGGTCTTGTAGATCGGCTAGTGTTGTCCAGGACTGGCCTTCCGGGTTGACATATTGGCGCTCATCCTCGCAGATCGCGCAGTGCTTGGGTGGCTGATATGTTGCTGCGAACTGCGTGCCGCACGTAGTGCAAATATAATGGTTCATGGGAAAACGCCTCATACTAGGTTACAAATTAAGGACGATTCGTTGGATGTTGGTCGGCGTTCGGTTGGTTGAAGATTTAGGCCACTTGTACTGCTTGACGTACCTGGGCCGCATGCTCGTTGAAGTGACGCGTCGGGCTGTGGAAAATATCGGCAATCGTGACATACTGGCCGAAAAACGACGCACCTTTCGTCCACTCGTCGTCTTGCACGGTTTCAAGTGTTTTGAGCAGCTGGGCATGCGCGGTATCGTACTGTTGTGCCAGCAATTGCGGTGTTGTATTGCGCGCGTTACGACGTGTCATGCTCGTGTTGATGCGATTGACGATGAATGACGGCAGCACGCGTGGTATGCCTCGACCTTTGCGCGCTCGGTCAATCTGGCCGGAAAAAAAGTTCATGCTGCGTACGACATGAGCCAGTGTTTCTCGAACCGTCCATTCCGAATCTGGGCATTGCCGCTGCCAATCGTCATCGGATAATTCGGAGAGCAGCGTGTGGAATGCTTCGCGAGTCGCTTCCAACTCAGTGCGAACCGCTACTCGCTGGGCGGATGTGAAACGAGTGACGGGAGGATGCGACATTTTGGATGATCACTCCTTGTTGCTGCGATGAATGAAAACGACCAAGGAAACACGGTAACGCCGCACAGAACTGCGACGCATTGCTGTGCCGACTATACATTAATTGTAGCGGGGCGTTCATCGATGGTAGCACAAAACGTCAAAATTTGGAACCGGGCGAGCACCAACAACAAAAAGCACTGGATGTGCTGCAACTGCATGTCCAGTGCCCAAGAAGCCTGCTGTTCCGTCAATCGACGCTAGAACAGAGCGAAGTTGGTCGGCTGTTGTTTATTTTTTGAACAGTTGACGGAGTGCCGTGTCCGCGGTGGGATGCTTGAACTGGTAGCCCAGATCCTGCGCTTTGCGTGGGACAACCCGCTGCCCTTTTGTTAGAACATCGGCAACTTCGCCCAGCATGAGCTTGAGCGCAAAGCCGGGAACCGGGAGCCACGAAGGCCGGTTCATGACGTTGCCGACAGCTTTACTAAACTCTGCATTCGTTATAGGCTCCGGCGCAGTTGCATTGATAGGCCCACGTACCTGTTCATTTTCCAGCGCCATCATGATCAGCCCGATCTCGTCGTCCAGATGTATCCATGAAAAATACTGCTTGCCGGAGCCAATCGGGCCGCCGGTAAACAAGCGGAACGGTAGTGCCATGAGCGGCAGCGCTCCATTCTCAAAATCAAGCACAACGCCCGGGCGCTGCAACGATGCTCCGCCTAGATCAATTGGCAGCGGTACGCCGCGTTTGTCGCTGCCCAGTACGACACCGGTACGTAGAAGAACTGTCCTCACACCGAGTTGTTCTGCTTTAGCACCTTCTGCCTCCCATTCCTTGACAACCTGCGCAAGAAAGTCGTCACCCGCCGGACCTTGCTCATCAAGAACCGTGTCGTCCCGCGGTCCATAGTAGCCAATCGCGCTGCCGCATACAAAGACGCGCGGCTTGAGGCTGGCTTGGCGCATTGCATTGACGATGCCGCGTGTGCCGATAACGCGACTATCCCTGATTTCTTGCTTATATGCCTTGCTCCAGCGCTTCCCGAAATTGTTTGCTCCCGCGAGGTGGATAACGGCATGAGCGCCGTCAATTGCGCCTGCCCACGGCCCGTTTTCGGCTGCCGTCCAGGCTACGAATTCCGATCCATGGCTCATTGAGCGCCGCGCCTTTTCAGGGTCGCGCGAAAAGACTACGACACGGTAGCCTCGCGCTTCAAGTTTCGCGCAGAGCTTTCGTCCGATCAGCCCTGTTGCTCCGGTAACAACTACGCGCCTTGCTTCTGCCATAATAAAAGTGCTCCCTTGCTGCTACTAACATGTGCAAAATCTGTGCAATGCTATTTTATAGTGTACATGATAGGCCCACTCCTGTTCCCAGGCAAGGGCAAAAGGTTTAGGTCGCTCTTGAAAGGTTGCCGGGCTAGCGTTTCCGATGGTTGCGCACATATTAATGTGTGGCCCATAACGTGCTGCTTCACTTGGGCATAAGGAGGATCTATGGCAACCTTTAAAATTCTTGATGGATTATCTTTGTTTTATCACGATGAAGGACAGGGCGAGCCGCTGCTCCTCATTCATGGATTTCCATTGTCGAGTGAGCTTTACCAGCCTCAGCGAGCGGCTTTGAACAACCATTTCCGAATTCTCACGCCCGACCTGCGTGGTATGGGTCGTAGCGACGCGCCAAGTGGTGCTTACTCCGTCGAAACATACGCCGATGATCTGGTAGCACTGTTGGATCATCTTGGAATCGGCAGCGCCGTTGTTGCTGGTATGTCGATGGGTGGTTATGTATTGCTGTCAATGCTGCGCCGTCATCCGGAGCGGGTCGAGGGTGCGATTTTTATTGATACCAAGGCGGGAGCAGACACCGACGAAGGCCGAGCCGGACGACGCAAGATGGCGCAGCAAGCACGGGTCGAAGGCGCTGGTGCTATTGCCGACGTCATGCTGCCAAAGATGCTGACCGAGCGAACCCGTACCGAGCAACCTGATCTTGCAGCACATGTACGCGAGATGATGGCGGTTACGCCGGTTGACGGCATTGTGGGCGCGTTGGAAGCGCTTGCTGCTCGTCCTGACTCAACCGATATTTTACCCCAGATCAACGTGCCTGCGTTGGTAATTGTGGGCAGCGAGGACGCGATAACGCCGCCGGTCGAAGCCCAAAAGCTCCAGGCCGGTATTCCAAACGCACAGCTTGTCGTAATTGATGGTGCTGCGCACGCTGCTAATATCGAACGACCAAATGAGGTCAATCGCGCGATTGAACAATGGTTGGAGCAGTTTAGGCACTAAGGCTGAATCGCTCAATCTACAAGAAGAGGATGGGTCATTGAAGCCCATCCTCTTCTGACAACTACGATGATGTTCATAGCGTTTCGCCCTGTCCAGTAACAGCCTGATTACTGCGGCAGAGTCAATACTGGTCGTAGTGGTAGCGTTACGGTAAATGTGCTGCCCATACCCATCTGGCTGTTGACACGAATTGTTCCGCCATGCGCTTCCGCTGCGAGACGGCAAAAGTATAAGCCCAAGCCCGAACCTTTGCGCCGGTCTTCGTCGCTTACCTGTGCCAAACGCTCAAAGATGCGCCGTTGATCACGCGCAGGAATACCACGGCCTGTGTCGCGTACAAACAGCTCTACATGCTTGCCGTCCGGGCGAGTCATTGCGCCAATCGTAATCGTGCCATGAGCTGGCGTGTACTTGCAAGCGTTTGAGAGCAGGTTAACCAGAACTCGCTCGATCAGTCCAACGTCGCCCCAGATGATTGGGAGGTCCGCCGCAACGACTTGCTTAAGTTGTATAGACTGCTGTTTCATCTTGCCGGCGACTGACTCTGAGGCGCGCTCAAGGAGCGAAGGCAGCAAAATTGGCTGGACTTGAACTGGAAATTGTCGGTACTCAAGCTTGGTCGTGTCAAGCATCATCTGCACGAGGTTGTTAGCGCTATTGGTGCTGCGCTCGGCCATGGCAAGCAACTCTGTCTGATCGTTGTCCAAACTGCCGGTCATCATGGTCATCTGGAGACTCATCAGAATCGACTGAAGTGGGGCGCGCAGATCATGTACCAGCAGGCTAATCATATCTTCTTGCCATTTGAGCTGCTGCTCCAACATCTCGGTTGTGCGTACCAATGATTGATGCAGCTGCTCCTCGAAGTTGATCATGCCCCAGGTTAAATCGGTCATTAACACCGGGTCTGGCGCGAGCGGCGGATAATTCTTGCGCGCCTTCCGAAGTTCTGCCACGCGGTCGGGTCGATAATGGTTGACAACTTCCTCGCACTTATCAAGTACATCGTTGACAACAACCGGATCTAACGTCCATAATGTCGCGAACTGACGCGTCGCCTCTTCTTTAGCCGGCACCTTGCTGTCTTGTCCACACAACACAACCGTAAACTTCGTTGACAATATACAAAGAAACCATTCCTGACGCAGCGGATCGTCGCCCATCAACGTAACATGAATTTCTTTCTCATTTGCTTCCGGCGGTAGCTTTCCACCGGCAAAAATACATACCTGCTGGGCAACGGTTGCGAGGGCACGGTAACGCTCCGTTTCTTCGCGCCAATGACTGCTTTCTTGAAAGCCGGTAAACATAATCGCGGGCAGTTGTTCCCGCAGCACCAAATCCTCAAGTGAATGGGATAGGTGTACCAAGGTCGCTTTGGTACAATTCAGGAGATGCAGCCGTTCGCCAAAATGGTGCTGGAGATGTTCAAAAAGGGAAACACCCAACGCAGTCTGCGTAGTATCCACGGTCATACGACAACGGCTCCATTCCTACTTAACAAAGAATTGATTATATTTAAGTATGCCTACTTTTTTAGCTTCGCCTAGTACGTGCAGGTCCTTTTTTGGACAAACTACCTGACCAGCTTTTTTGCGGACCTTAGAATGGCATGGGCCACTGTGTTATTGCAGTTTGATCCAGATGCAACATAGCCAAGTGCTAGTAGACTTCGGGAGTCGCGTCCGCTGCAGAAGTAATGAGCACCAATTATACTGCTGCCTAATGAGATTTAGGAACGAATTTGGTGTTGTAGTATATGGTTTGGTAGAAATTGAAAGGGTGCGGCATGAGCAGTCGGCGTGTTTTGTTGTTTGGCGTGGTTGTTAGCTGTGTGCTGACGGGATTGATCTGGCTAGGTGGGCCTATTCCGGCAAGTGTCGCAAAGCTACCCGATCAAGGTGCGCACTGGTATTACTGGAAGTTACCGTCAGCAACGCTGAGCAGTCGCGTTAGCGCATGGAGTATGTTTCTGGTGCATCAGGTTACACTATGGGGATGCATCTGGTACGCGCAGCGCACAAAGCTGCGCTACACGGCAGCGCTCCATCCGATTAACTATGTTACGCTGGGCATCAATCTGCTGTTTGTTGTGCTGCACTTCGCGCAAACCTATATCTGGTACGACGGCCTCGCTCAAGATACGCCGGTGTGGAGTTCGCAGGCGGCAGTCGTGTTGCTTCTGGTTGTGGTGCTGATCATGGAAACTCCTCGCCGTGGTCTATTTTTCGGCAAGCCAGTGCCTTTTCGACAGGAGTTTGTCCGCATCATGCGGCAATACCATGGGTATTTCTTTGCATTCGCTGCTGTGTACACGTTCTGGTTTCATCCAATGGAAGCAACCTGGGGTCATTTGATCGGTTTCTTCTACATGTTTCTGCTGCTGCTGCAATCATCGTTGATCTTTAGTCGCGCGCATATTAACCGCTGGTGGACATTTTCGCTGGAGGCGATGGTGCTTCCGCATGGCGCAATCGTGGCGTGGCTTCAAGGCAAGGGTATGTGGCCAATGTTTTTGTTTGGCTTTGCGGGTATTTTGCTGATCACACAGCTACATGGCTTGCCGATTGGTCGCTGGGCTAAACGAACGGTATATCTCGCCTTCGTCGTTAGTGTTATGGCCGTCTATGGTCTTACCGAACGTGGCTTTGGACGGCTTGATGAGATTATTCGTATTCCGCTGATTGACTATTTATTGATCGGGATCATGTATCTCATCTTTTTGCTGATCTTTTGGTGCATTCGCGGACTGCAACGGTTAAGATCGCCGCTCCAACTGGAAAGCTAGTAGTTAAAGATGGCACAACAATTGCTTTGCTTCGCCTATTCACGCTTGACATTGGTAACGACCCCGCACGTTGCCAATGTCGAGCGTTTTTTTTGGAGACGAAAACGTAAAGATTTACCGCTCCAGTGGAGCGCCAAGATTGCTTAATGGATCTTGGGCAAATGCAAACTCTTCAACCGGCTGTCCACCAATCAAGTGCTCTTGAATGATCCGCTCCAGCACCTCGGGTCTGCACGAGTGATACCATGTTCCTTCTGGATATACCACTGCCACCGGACCAGATACACAAACGCGCAAGCAATTTACTTTACTGCGGTACACAATTGCTTGTCCCTCAGTCAATCCCAGCTGCTTTAACCGCCGCTTCAAAAAGTCCCACGATACCATCGTGTCGGCGTGAGCTGCGCACTTTGGCTCGGTTTGGTCGGCGCATAGAAGAATATGACGTTGAATATTGCCAATACATAATTCACCAACGGCTTGCTTAAGCGCTTGTTGATCGGCCATGGGTTGCCCTCCATTCACTTTGTATCATAGCTCAATAATGTGTTGCGCACGTCCAGATGCGATAAGCAGTTACAAGCTGCTCATACCTGGTTGCTTTGTTTTACAAAGCGACATACCGGTAATGATAGTGCAACATGGGACAATCCTGCCACTCATTCCCTCCAGCATGAAAAGGTTGATTAAAACAAACCAGCGCTGATCGTTGTGGCGATCAGCGCTGGTTTGTTGTGTAGTTGGTGAATGGAAAGCAGCGTTTAGTTCAGCTTCACTCTGTTTGCCGCGGCATGTGTGCTAACATTCATGTCGCTCAAAACTGATGCAATGCCGTCTTGAAGGCGGCCTGCTGTCTGAACATTGGAAAAGTCAATGCCCTGCGCGACAATGGTATGGGCTACGTCCGAGCGAATACCTGTCAGCAATACTCGCGCGCCAAGCAGCCGCACGGCCTGTGCAAGATGGCTAATCCGTTGTGCAACTGCCGTGTCCACGACTGATACGCCAGTTATGTCCACGATCACCACTCGTGCGCGCTGTTCATGGACTGCTTTGAGCGTCGTATTGGTGAGCTCGCTTGCGCGTCGGGTATCAACGTGTCCAACGAGCGGAAGGACCAGTACGCCTTCAAGCAGTGGAATCACCGGTGTTTCGAGGTCACGCACAAGATTGAGTAATGACGACATTTGCGCATTTGACGCGGAAAGGTCTGAGTTGGTTGTTTGCAAAGCGTTTTGCTGCGCTTCAAGCGTGGATTGTGTTTCGAGCGCTGTTGCCGCGCGTTGATTTGAGCGCGCTGCTGCTTGCTCAAGCGTTCGTAAAATTAACCACAGCAGCATCAGGCTGACCGTAAGCACGACCACATCATTAGCTACGATTTCGCTCGGTACTGGATGCATCACTGTTTGTGCAACCAATCGTGCTAGAAGCGTCGCCGCGCCAAAGACCAGCATTGCATTGCTGCCGACAACCAGGCCTACGACCAAGGCGGGTAAGATTGTTGCCAGACTTACGCGCGTATCAACCATATCGGCAGTATTTTGTGTAAATATAATAGACCCTAGAATGATGCTGCTTAACAATAATCCGCCGGCTCGAACGTAGCCATAATGAGCTAGTCCAAAAACGACAACTGAAAAAACAAGCACACTTCCAGTGGTGGCCCAGGCTCGAATTGAATCAAGTGGTTGAAGGCCTAATGCGATCACTGCGATTGACGCGACGAAAAGCAGGAGCGATGTGCCTTTCAAAAGCCGACCACGTGTCACTGTGTCTTCGTCTGTGGTGTTGATGTGGAAAAGCCGCTCGAACATGTATGCCTCATTACGCTTTGCGCGCATTGACGACGGAAAGAATTGCGTGTACCCGGACGTACTTATTGGCCCTGACCGATCAGTATGACCTATCAGCAGATGACCTGTGCCTACGTCATTTCACAGTTTAACTGAAACATATGCCGGAGAACGTAGGCCATGAGGGTGAGAAATGAGTCGCCAAATAGGTCCCGTTGATGTAGCACACTGCTAGCGCACGCCAGCCAGTGACTGTTCGACCCAGCGCAATGGTTCAATAAGTGGGCCGGTAACAAATCCGCCGGCAATATAACGCTGCACTTCTTGCTCCAGGGCTAGTCGGTGGACCAGGCCAACCAGCAATGCGGCGATGATCACGCCCTGCAAAAGCGCTGGAACTATGCCGAGCACCTTGTTGAGCTTCGATGTGTGCCATTCACTGGGAAACGCGCGATTGACCAGCCATGCGAGTGCGGCTACGACCAGAACCACTGCGCCAAAAAGCGCCATTGTGCGCAGAACCATCGCTTGAATACCGCCTCGCGTACCTATTCCATTGCCAAGGACAGTTGTCGCCAGCCCAATTACGAGTAATGCCGCTAACCGTGTCACCCCGCGAATCAATCCTTGATAGTAGCCACCGGCGCTCACCAAAAGTAGAAATGCGATAACGGCTGCGTCGAGGGGTGTCATAGCTCTAATCCTTGTACCCGACAGGTGTCGAGCGTGTACGTTATAATGCTGTGCATGTCTTCAAAACGATTTCAAAAAGCGATCCAAAAAGCGCTAAAGCAAGTGCCAAAGCTCGAAGCTTGGCCATGTCGTCATTTTCCAGAATGCGGCGGCTGCGCGATTCAAGATATTGCTTACAGCGACCAGCTTACCGCCAAACGTGCCGCGCTCCTTGAACTATGGGGCGATATGTTACCTGCTGCGGTTGCTGAGCATTACGATGTTGTTGCCGCGCCCGATCCATTCGGCTATCGGCTACGGATGGACTATGTTTGCTCGGACGACCGCTTCGGGCTGCGAGTGCGCAAGCGTTTCTATGCCATTGTCGACTTGCAGGAATGTCATCTCATCCCAAGCTCCTTGTTCCCGATCCTGCGCAATGTGTACGCCACCGCTCGCGAACTTGGCATCCCTGACTACAATGTGTACCACAATACGGGCTTTTTGCGCTATCTGGTTGTGCGACGTAATGTACGCGACGAATGGCTCCTTTCGTTTGTTACTTCCGAGCGCACGAATGAGGAACAGATGGCCCGGGCGGCGCAAGCAGCGCTCCAAGCCGGGGCATCAAGTGTGTGGTGGCTGCTCAATCCGCGTCAGGCCGACCTGTCATTTGGCGAGCCGCTTCAGCATTGGGGCGCGGAGCATTTGACCCAATATGTGCTGGGTCGTGCGCTGCTGATGGGGCCGAATACCTTTTTCCAAAACAATATCGACGGTTTTGAGCAGATATTGCGCTATATCACGCCGTATGTTGCTGGAGCCGAGCGCATGGTCGATTTGTACGCAGGTGTCGGCACCATCGGCATTTGTTTGGCAGAGCATGTCGGTCAAGTTTTCGCCGCCGAATTGAGCGACGAGAGCGTGGCGCTAGCCGAGAAAAACATTCAGCTCAACCAGCTGCAAGGCCGCGTTGCCATTGTGCAGGCGGATGTTGCCGATGTGCTGCGTGACGAGCGTACCCGTGGTGATGTGCTGGTCGTTGACCCGCCGCGATCAGGCCTTGGGCCGGATGTGTGCACCCTGCTCCGCGATTATGGGCCGCAGCGTATCGTGTATGTTTCGTGCAACGCTGTCACACAGGCAATCGATTATGAGCTGTTGCGGGAACGCTATGAACTGGTTGCCGCCCGTGGCTTCGATTTGTTTCCCCAAACATATCACTGCGAACAGGTGGTAGTGC
>JASKZZ010000281.1 GCA_030147335.1 Herpetosiphonaceae bacterium
AGAACAAGTTTATGCTCGCCAGCACGAAGAAATTACCCACGAAATTGCCGATACGTTCGCGCCACGAGCAATAATGCCGGATATTCCAGGCCAACAAAAGCGTAAATAAGACATTTTTATGTCACGTTGCTGCAAGGTGAGAGCATCAAAGTTTGCAGTGGGGATTGACTGTCAATCGAACAGGTAACATCGTAGATGTGAACGTGTACACAAGCACCACCGATGAGGGGCGGTGATGAGTCAGACAGCTGTCGAGAGTCTAGCTTGTGCTCTACCGTCACTACTTGCTGCCGAATAACGTCCGCAACGCTTTGCGCATCTCGGGCACGGCAAGTACCACTGACGCGAGGGAACACAAGGTTGCGACCTGACAATAGGCGCATAGGGCCTTATTTTCGTTCCATTCTTCACGTCCCAGCTCAATCGCAACCGCTGTATCACCTAGAATCTTAAGCCCCATGGCAATCGGTAAAACCGGATTGTCGGTTGCACGGTTTTTACCGCCGGCGCCAGCTAACCACGCGGTTAGGCCATAGCTTGGAACCATAATCAGCGCATCGGGTGAAAGGAAGCGACTGTACGCATAATCCGACGCGTCAACACGATCAGAATCAATGATCATGCAAAATATCCTGGGCGGCAATGGTGTTCATCACGATCGAAACGCAAATGTAGCCGTCCATTAACACGCGGCTCAAGCGGATCGTGGGGATGGAGCAGGTCGCCGATTACCAAACGCTTCCTCTTTGCCGCTAACTGATAAACAGCCGTGTTTGGAGTTGTGGGTGGCGCATACTCGCAACATCAAGCAGTGGAGAAAAGCATCCAAGCGTAGCAAGATCGCAGGAACGACGCTCGTCAACGATATCAATCAGCATCGGTTTGATGCGCCAAAGGATTTGACTGGCCTGGTTTTGGCCGAGCGGCAACAAGCGCTGTCAAGCCGAAATTAGTGCTGCAATTGACTGCTGTAGGTAAGCCAGCACAACCACGTCTTCATCCATTCCCAATTCCCCGCCAACCAGACCGAACACGGCACTGATATGCGGCTCTACGCTTTCGCGCCGACAAGCATTGAGTGCCATTACAAACACATCCACATCGTGTAGCCCTACAGCAAGTTGAAGCAGTCTGCGTCCAAGTGTCGCGCTTGCTGCACGGCTTTCGCGCGCTGGCCTGAGCGCAGCCAATTGTGCATTGAGTTCCAGCCACGCAGCCTGCCGGTCATCTTGTTTGGTCGCAAGTTGATGAGCAGCGCGGCAACCAAATACGTCGATAACGCTCGCCTCGACTACGTAATCACGGAGAAACGCTTCAAGGCGATCAATTGTGAGGATGCCATCGGCTACAAGTGTTTCCAGGCCAAAAGAATGCGCTATCGCTCCGATAGGGAGTACGCTGTCTGCCAGTTGGAGTGATTGCAGTAATTTCAGCGCGTCAATAACAAAGGCCTCCATACGCCGGTATGAGGCATTGTAGCAAGCGCAGGCTAGCACAAGCAACGGCTGAAACAGCTAACGAATCACCGAAAGCCGTTGTACTGATTGCACAAAGCGAAGCGATATAGGGGAGCATGATCCGGCAACAAGCAGCCGTTGTGCTTGAAATGACGCATCGGCGGCAAGTTTCGTCAGCACTTCCTAAATATATTGGCCACTAACCAGGCTGACGTTCTCGGACAGGAGAAGCCTTAGGCTGTCCACGACGGGTAAATTGCATTGTCCCGTCCTCTAGGCGACTAAATCTTAAGCTCAGGAGATCGAGCGCATAATTCTGATACAACTTCCATGGCTTTTTCGATCCTTGACGTGGTAGCGTGTTTATTGCTCGCTGGACATAGCCAGAGGTGAAGTTTAGTATCGGCTCTTCGGTGATAGACGGATCTTGTTTTCGCGGCGTGCAATACTTAAATCCATGTCGTTCCATATGATTCAACAGACGGCAAACATACTCGGATGTAAGCTCACACTTCAGCGTCCATGACGCGTTAGTATAGCCAAAGGCCGATGCAAA
Source organism: Herpetosiphonaceae bacterium (assembly GCA_030147335.1). Taxonomy (GTDB): domain Bacteria; phylum Chloroflexota; class Chloroflexia; order Chloroflexales; family Kallotenuaceae; genus LB3-1. The sequence goes on from JASKZZ010000281.1 coordinate 2,014, forward strand.
GTTCGGAATGTTGCTAAACATCATTCCTTTGTAGCTCATCGTTTGTGATACATCTACAGGAATGCCGTCCACAACGAGCTGCATTCCACCTATCAGCTTTAAGACCAGCCCGGTCGCCGTCACAACTGTATCAGCAGCGAGTTCTTGACCGGAACGGAGCCGAATGCCGTTCGTAGTGAACGTTTCAATATTATCAGTAACCACCGATGCCTTGCCTGACTTAATAGCCGCAAACAGGTCGGCGTCCGGCACGAGGCATAGCCGCTGATCCCAAGGATTGTACCGGGGCGTGAAATGCGTATCAACATCATAGTCGGGACCGAGCTGATCGCGCACCATTTGTACAATAGCTTTCTTCGTAAAGGCTGGTCGTCGTCGCGCAATAGAGAAAAAGTAGATGCCGAGCAGGACAGATTTCCAGCGCGCTAGCGCGTGCGCGAGCTTCATGGGCAGGCGACGGCGCATCCAGTTTGCGACAGCATCTTCGGAGGGACGCGCCACAACATAGGTTGGGGAACGCTGCAACATCGTAACATGCTCGGCCTGGGTTGCCATCGCTGGCACCAACGTAACCGCAGTCGCGCCGCTACCGATCACCACCACCCGCTTACCCACGTAGTCAAGGCCGTCGGGCCACGTTTGTGGATGGATAATGTGGCCGGCAAATTGCTCAATACCAGGCCATTGGGGTGCATAACCTTTGTTATAGTCGTAGTAACCGCTGCACATATAAAGGAAGTTACAGGTGAATTGAACGATCTGCTTGTCCGATCCGCGTTCTACCTCAACCGTCCACGTAGCATCGGTGGATGACCATGTCGCGCGTTGTACGCGGTGCCCAAACCGAATATTTCGGTCAATACCGTATTCTTCAGCTGTCTCACGAATGTACTTAAGAATCGAGGGCCCGTCGGCAATCGCCTTCGCCTCCGACCAGGGACGAAAGCTATAGCCCAGCGTGTACATGTCCGAGTCAGACCGAATGCCTGGATAGCGGAACAAATCCCAGGTACCGCCTATCGCGCTCCGGCCTTCGAGAATGGCATAGCTTTTCGTTGGACAGCGCGTTTGAAGATGATAAGCTCCACCAATGCCGGACAGCCCTGCCCCCACAATCAGTACGTCAACGTGTTCAGCAGTCATGCTGTCCTCTTCTTATGTATAAGCTTCGCTTGTGACTGATATGGGTAGATCATACTTAAAGTATAGATGGCCCATACGTAGCTAGCAAGCAACAGTTATCCCACGGACCACATCCATAACCTGATATTGACGCTTGTTCAGGATTATGCCACATATATATCGCAGTCAAGCAAATAAGCGAGTCACTCCGTGGTACGTAATCCAGTGGCAACGGCATTAACCAAACATGCGTCAAGGAAAGTACTAGTCACGAAATATGACCGGGGTAACGCTGCATACTTCGTCAGATACACGTACACTAACGGCACTGGTAGTAACCAAAGGGTGAAGCGTATTCACCATTGAACCAAATAGCCTTTTACTGGAGCGATTCATGCCAATCCATCACCACTTGCTCCTAACACCACGAGTTTCGCGCCGACGCACCCTCGGCATTTTATCGTTAGCTGCTGTTGCTTTTGCAATGCCGTTCAGTGGCGACGCGGCGCACGCAAAGGAACACTCCAAAGCTACTGCCGGTGAGTTTCATACCCAAGTAGTAGTCGGTCCAACCTGTCCTTCGCCTGTCGGCGTTTGTGCAGCAGGAACGGCCACCGGGGATCTGGCAGGTGACGTTTTTGTGGTTATCACCAGCTCAACCCCAACAGTAGACGCCACGGGTAACTTTGTGTCCAATTACACTGCTGACATCACCATCACTACCAATAAAGGTCAGGTCGATGGAAAAATTAACGGCACGGTCCAGCTATTTACTGGACAGCTTAACAGTACAATCTCAGTCGTAGGCGGAACAAACCATTTTCACAAGGCAGATGGAACACTTAGCGTCTCGGGAAACCTCAACTTCGCCACCGGCCAGGAAAAAGATACATACAGCGGCGAACTTTCCAGGAACTAAGTATTTGCCAACCCGCGTTACGATTATTGATACAACAAGGGTGCAGATCACATAACGGATCTGCACCCTTGTTCCGTTTTTACCGACAGCTGATGTGTGCCTAAGCTATACGTTGATGAAATGAGTTCAACTGTCTAGCGTTTGACTCCATCTTCTTGCTGACCCAAGCTCACCGTCATGTGTGGAATCAAAACCGCTAATGCTTCTTGCAGCGTAGGATATGGCTGGAGTACATCGAGCTTACAGCCCAGCTCCACCAGTGTTTGCGCAACCTCTGGTCGTACACCAACAAGAATGGCTTTCGCACCAAGGAGTCGAACTGCCATCGTCGTTTGTAGCAAAACTTGAGCAACATGCGTATCAACAAGAGGAACGCCACTAATATCAAAGATAACATAGTGCGCTCGCTGCTGTTCAACTGCAGCCAATATATTGCTGGTCAGTGTTTCCGCCCGCTGCGTGTCAATATTTCCCACCAACGGTGCGACAAGAACCCCTGGCATAACCGGCATAATCGGTGCGCTTAGCTCACGCACGGTTTCCTGACTAGCACGCAGCTCATCAACAACCATGGCAAGAGATTGCGCATGTTGTTCTGAAGTTGCAAGCGCAGTTTGGAGTGATATAGTTTGCGCAGCTACTTGATCAGATAGTGACGCTCTGATTTGCTCCAGATCATGTTCCCGTTGTAGTGAATTGGCAAAAGCATTTCGTAGCGCCATACCAAACCGATCCAAAAACAACCCGAGCAAACCAAAAACCAGAACAAAAGATATTGCATTGGTAACAAGTGGGTCGGCGCCTCCATTTGTAACACCAACGAATGAAACGCCCCGTGTTTGCAGAACTGCGGTCGTTAAGACGATCAATGTGCTTAATCCAAAAACCGGCAGTAATCCACGTCGTCCTAAAAGCAAGCTAGCCATAACAATTGGAATTGCATAAGAAAGCAATACCGTGCCATCAGTACTTCGCAACCCTTTTGTGATTGTAGCGATTGTCAGCGATAACAGCACAACACTTGTCACGGTCAACACCGACTCCATAAATCGTCCACGGCGTAGCAACAACAGCGCAGTTATGGTGACTGCAACGACAACCAGGTTGATTGCGAGCAAGGGGAGTTTCTGCGACAATGGTAACGGCCTCATCACCACTACCAAACTTGTCAGTATGGTCATGATAATTCCGCTGATCTCGGCAATCTGCACTAATGGCGCGACTTGTCGATCAATCGGGTCATGAACCGGCAGAGTGTTTAGCCAGATATTTAATTTACGCCACATGTAATCATCCTATATTCAATAATCCACGCATGGACCAAATGTGTTGGGTAAAATCTAGGTAAAATATTCTTTATCAGTAAATATAGCTTGTACATCCTCCAGTTATAACCCTATGGAGCAGACCGACAATACTGCACGTCAATGTACCTCTGATACTATCAACTAGGACCATCGTTAATCATTGATGATCTGTGATGAATGTTTTCAATAGATATGGTCGTAGTGCATGGTATGATGGTGCCGGTAGTTATGACTTAAGCATTGAGGGTTTATAAAAGAGGAGGGAATACACATGTCGGCGATGCGTAATCCAGATGGCGGCCTACAGGTAGAAACGCTTGTGACAGGTACTGGCCCAACTCCAAAAACAGGAGACGTTGTGGTCGTCCATTACACGGGATGGCTGACCAATGGCTCCAAGTTCGATAGCTCAGTCGACCGAGGTGAACCATTCGAGTTTGTGTTGGGACGAGGACAGGTTATCAAAGGATGGGACGCGGGCGTTGCCACGATGCGAATTGGCGATAAAGCACGCCTAACGATCCCACCCGAAATGGGCTATGGTGCTCGTGGCGCAGGCGGCGTTATTCCACCAAATGCAACGTTAGTTTTTGAGGTTGAGTTGCTGGGAGTTCGCTAGCGAGTCTCGCTGAATCAGGCGACGAGTGAAACAGGTTCCTTGTACAAGACTGTGTTCCACTCGTCGCTCTTTTATTTAATAGTGACACTATCTTCAAACTCGCTATTGTTATCTTCCGATAAGATACGCTGCATCAAACCCATCTAGCTTCATCCGTGATGCTGCTCAATCCTTCGGTAGGAGTACACACGTATTCCAGTTATCACGCGTTCACGTAAGTACACACCAGTAGGAGCGTTAATACGCTGTAGCTGTCTGATATCGACGCCTTTAGCCCGAACACGCCCGAAAACAAGCGCACCAAGTTCGTCCTACCTCAGCCTATCCAAAGTGCTGCAACACCTGGACAACCTAAGCTGATTACCACATTCGACTCAGCGCCACCTACTTGTGTTGCGCTACGAGGCGAGACAGGACTCAGTTTCCCAACGGTCGCCGGCGTGACCAGCGCCATCGTTTCAGCGATTGTTACCACATCCACCATCTCCGCATCTTGCTTCTATATTATAAAAATCGTACGCAGCTACGGACCATTTCTGCTCCGCTTATGTGCATAAGGCTGCCAAAGGTTCAGAAATAGTATCTTGTTATTGGTTGAGGTTGACAACAGGCTATAACAAAAAGGTGTTCCATACACCTAAAATATCCTTTATTAAGTGAATGTTAAGCAATCATAGTTATTTCTTTACTAAACCTTAATCAAAGGGCGGTATCCCAAGTGCCCTGTCGTCTGTTTGTATAAGTGTAGAACAAACGGAGGCGGCGGACTAACAGGCAAACAAAATACACGAGGTAATCACCAAAAACCATCAGGGATAGCGCTTCGTATAACGAGTACGCCTATCGGTAAAATTGAGAAAATCAACAAATCCGATATACCTTTTGGTTGAAACCCTTGACAAAGCTTATCGCCAATTATTTGTAGCTCGCAATTGTAATTCATTATCTCATTGCTGTTACTCGTGTAGACGTAAGCCGACACACATTTCGACCGTCATAGTAATTAACATCGTAGGAACGATTCAGGAGGAACATTCCATGGCACGCATCGTCATCATCGGCTCAGGTGTAGTAGGACAGGCGACCGGCAAGGGCTTTGCTAAAAAGGGACATCAGGTCTCCTACGTCGATATCAACCCTCAAATGATTGCGAAGCTTCGCGCGGAGGGCTTGACCGCCATGACCGCCGCTGAGGTCGATTGGAATGCCGTCGACATCGTCATGCTCGCCGTCTCGACCCCCAGCGTCAACGGTAAGATCGTGCTCGACTATATCGAAGCTGCCGCGCGTGACGTGGGTCGTGGCCTCGCCACCACCCCCAACTATGTCACTGTCGTGGTGCGCTCCACCGTGCCCCCGACCAGCACCGAGAAGCGCTTGACCCCGATCCTGGAGCAGGCGTCGGGCAAGAAGGTCGGCGTGGACTTCGGCGTGGGCATGAACCCCGAGTTCTTGCGCGCCGTCAGCAACGAGCAGGACTTCGCTCGCCC
>JASKZZ010000288.1 GCA_030147335.1 Herpetosiphonaceae bacterium
GTTTACCGCTCAAACACATACGTTAATCTTGACGCCCAGCACAATCGCTGCACGGCAATGGATCAGCGAAATTTTAGATAAAACATCCCTTGATCCGTCGGATGTTGGTGAATATTCGAGTGAGTCGAAGGAGTTGAAGCCAGTTACTGTCGCTACCTATCAGATATTGACGTACCGGCCCATGACCGTGAACCAAACAACCGGCGAGATTGGCGAGTTTCCCCATATGCGCGTGTTCAATGAGCGTGATTGGGGCTTGCTAATTTACGATGAGGTACATCTGCTGCCCGCGCCTGTATTTCGTGCGACGGCAGAGCTGCAAGCTCGGCGTCGGCTTGGCTTGACGGCTACACTGATTCGTGAGGATGGCCGGGAACGTGACGTATTCAGTCTAATCGGCCCAAAAAAGTATGATTTACCATGGCGCGATTTAGAGCACGCTGGCTGGATCGCGCCAGCCGAATGCATTGAGGTGCGCGTGGAAATGGACGACGACCGGCGGATGGCTGCTGCCTTAGCTGAAAGTCGTCAGGATGCGTACCGAATCGCCGCCGAAAATCCCGCGAAGCTGTCGGTATTGCATTCGCTGGTACAACGCCACCGTCAAGATCATGTGCTTGTGATCGGGCAATATATCGAGCAGCTTGAGGCGATTGCAAAGCGGTTAGAAGCGCCGTTACTTACGGGTAAAACGTCTACTGCCGAACGACAGCGCTTGTATGCCGCCTTCAAAAATGGCACCATCCCGCTGCTGGTGGTATCGAAGGTCGCTAATTTTGCTGTTGATCTGCCTGATGCCAATGTAGCAATCCAGGTGTCAGGAACGTTTGGCTCGCGCCAGGAAGAAGCGCAGCGACTTGGTCGTATCCTCCGTCCGAAGTCAGACGGACGCTCCGCGCGCTTTTATACAATGGTGACCCGCGACTCCCGTGACCAGGAGTTTTCGGCCAAGCGTCAACTGTTTCTCGCGGAGCAAGGCTACCGCTACTCGATTATCGACGCGCATGAGATTGCATAACGCAAAGTAGCCTGGTATCCTTCATCGCCGGTTCCCACTTGGGGACCGGCTTTGTGTTGGCATCGTGGTTGCTTAATGCTCTGCGGTTTTGCCAATTGTTTTTGTTTTTATGGAAGGAGGCTGGCTGCAACGCCGCAGTCGCCTGTATATGCAAAGGTTCTGACAGCAGAACTTTTTGCCCATGTGATTGAGGTATGACGCAGCATAGTCAACATATTTCGCCTGGTCTAGCCCGGCACAACCGAATTGATGCAGTTCTTGCTCGTTGGAAATATAGCTCAACAACCAAACGCGATTTACGGCTGGATTTACTGCGCGGCTTTTGCATCTTTGTGATGATCGTTGACCATATCGGTGGTTTGTCTCCGCTGCGCGCTATTACCGGTGGCAATACTTTCTTTGTCTCGGCGGCGGAAGGTTTTGTTTTTATCTCTGGTCTACTGCTTGGCGAAATCTATCGCAAAGTAGCCGAGCGTGAAGGGCTGCTTGGGGCATTTCGCAAGGCAATACAGCGTGCGGGAAAGCTGTATTTGCTTACGTTCGTGCTGACGTTGTTGTTCACGTATGGCGCGTGGTTGATCAACTCGCCCTGGGCGAATCCACACCGCGACGAGATTGCCAATCCGCTGCGATTTGCCTTTCGCGTGCTTACAATGCGGCGCTCATATGCGTACACCGATATTCTGGTGATGTATACCTTACTTATCCTGGGCGCGCCACTTGTGTTGTGGCTGCTTCAGCGTGGCCGGACCACCATGTTGCTGCTCGGTTCATGGGGCTTGTGGGGGCTGTATCAGGTGTCGCCGCCGCTCGCCAGCCAGCCACTGCCGACCATTAACTTTTTCCATCCTGCCGCGTGGCAAATATTTTTTGTTCACGCCATGGCGCTCGGCTACCATAAGGCTCGCGTTGCGAAGTGGCTTAATGAGTTGCCGCATAGCCTGTTGTTTGCTAGTTCGGCAACGTTATTTGGACTCCTGCTCACGGTGTATTTTACTGAGGGAATGTTGTTGTTACCCTATATCGAGGGCGATCCGGCTGCATTCGTTCAGACAATTTTCCTCAAAAATCCGGTCCGAATTGGCCGTATTCTTGCCGCGCTGATTGTTTTCCCACTTGCCTTTTTGCTTGTGACATATTGCTGGCAGCCCTTGCGCAAAATGCTTGGCTGGCTTTTGCTGCCGCTTGGCGAGTATTCGTTGTACACCTACACCATGCACTTGCCGCTGATGATTATTTTCGCGACGTTTTTTAGTTGGGCGTCGGGTGTAACGCTTGGACAGCAGCTGGTTAATGTGGCGACACAGCTTGGCGCGGTGCTGATTGTGTGGCTCATGGTTCGGTACCGATTTCTTTTCTCGGTTGTACCTACTTAAAGCACTGTTCTCGTGCATAACTAAAGTACCGGGAAGCGCCTTGCGGCCTGTCGAGCAACATCGTAAAATAAGGAACAAGCGTTCCTCGCTGTTGCTAAAGGCTACTCCTCATGCGCGCTTCCTGGTTCGACCGCACGACACCTTCAAGGTCTTCTGCGCGCTGCCGTAATTATTCGCGGCTAATTCTGCTGTTGCTGCTGGTGCTCGTGCCGCTTCTGCTACCGCAAGCTCGATTACGAACCCTGCCGCCAGTACAAGCCCAAATTGTACGACTTCGCGCGCCAGTTGGCGTCCAAGCGCATGGCGCAACATTTCCCCGACCAACAGCGCGCAAAACAGCCCCGGTAGTGGATGCGTTCCATCTTCCCTCGCTCAAGCAACAACGACCAGGCTACTCGTTTCGTGTACCGTTTCGTAGCGCCGCCCTTAAGCGGACGATGCACTACTGGGTCTATGTGCCACCGGATTATGACCGCAGCGACCAGCGCTACCCGGTGTTATATATGTTGCATGGTCTAAATGGCAGTAGTCTGACGTGGCGCGCGTTTGGGTTTTTCGATCAAGCGGATCGCTTAATCCGCAACAGGGAAATCGTGCCTCTCATTATCGTGACGCCACAGGGCGATAACGGCTACTGGATGAATCATGTTGATAATGGGCCACGCTTCGAGGATTATGTGGTTGATGATGTTGTTATGCATGTCGACACGACGTTTCGCACGCTCGCAACGCAGGAGTACCGTGCAATCGGCGGCGTTTCGATGGGTGGTCACGGCGCGATCCGCTTGATGTTGACACATCCGGGGCTATTTGCAGCAGCCGGTGGACATAGTCCGGTTTTTCGTGACCAGCAGCAGGCCTTTCCGTTTTATGGCATTGGCCACGACTATCAACAGCGCGACCCAGTATCGCTGGTGCAAGACCTCAATACACAGGTTACCGGCAAGCTGTTTGTGGACATGGGGCTACAAGATACATGGCTGCCGCGCACACAACTGTTTCACGAAGTCCTTGTAAATCGTCGCGTTGAACATACGTGGCTTGCACGACCCGGTGCTCACGAGACCGAGTACTGGGTACAGCATATTCCCGAATATCTGCGCTGGTACGATGCGCAGCTACGTGGTAAGGCAGCGCTACCAGGACAAACTGCACGATAGCAGGATCAATTGCTTCGTTCTAGCGCAAGCCGTCGTGCTTGCGCCTTGCTGTGCCAAGCGGTATAATATACAACAGGTCGCGGTCCCCAGGACGGCGGTCAATTTCCTTAAAGGACATACGGAAGCATGAGTAACAACCCACTTGCGTCGTCAGCCACCGAGTT
>JASKZZ010000355.1 GCA_030147335.1 Herpetosiphonaceae bacterium
TCGGCACACTTCAGGTGCCGATTTCATCGACGCGGTCTACAACAACGCCGCCGGCCTTTTGGATCACTGCAAGTGCTGCATCGGAAACGGCGTTACCAGGCAATACCACTGTGAACGTCTGATTGCCACTTGCCGCTGCCGGAGTTGAAACGCCCATCGTTGCAACTGCAAACAGCATCACGAAGGACATGACGGAACCGAACAAACGCTTTCCTGTAATTGGCATTTGGAATTCTCCTAGACAAACTTACAAGGGTTAAGATCAAAGCCCGACTCAAACAGATAGCTGAAACGAAGCTTCGGATGAAGAATAGTCGCAAAGGACGCACGCGTATTAATATCTTGCACTATTGAACAAGGTTCCGAGCAAGGTGCAGCACCAATGCTACTTCTGCGAATGACATTAACGTGGTGGTGATATAGTGGCGTGTTTTAGTACTTTGGTACCGAAGGACTGCAGTACCGTCGTTTGACTTGCAGGATTATATCATATGATTAAAATTTGTCAAATTTTCGTTAAGAATTACTTATACCTTCCTCCAGTGCCGTCCAAAATCATTTTATGAATACTGACGAACCTCAGCTGCCGTTTTGACAACCATCCAGCCCACCCCTATGATGCTGTCGTTTCATAAAAAACATATGAGGAGTTGCTATGCCTTTGATACTGGACGGTCGCAGTGTTGCGGCGGCGTTGAAACAAGAATTGCAGGCTGAGGTTGTTATACTGCAAGGCCAAGGCATTACACCGCAGCTGGACGTTGTACAGGTCGAGGGTGACGCAGCATCGGCGTGGTATGTCAGAGCGATCAGTCGTGTTTGCGGCCAGGTAGGAATCGTATTTCAGCTGACGACGCTGCCACATGACGTTGAGCAAAGTCGAATTGAGATGCAGATTCAGACATTAAGCGACCAGCCGGGAACGAATGGCATCATTATCCAGGTGCCGTTGCCAAAACACCTTAACACCGAAGCAGTCATTTCGTACCTTAATCCTGCTAAAGATGTTGACGGCCTACATCCACTAAATCTCGGTCGTTTAGCGCAGGGGCTGCCGTCACTTGTACCAAACACTCCCGCAGGCGGCATGGAGCTGCTGCGTCGCTACAATATTTCCCTGGTGGGGAAGCACGCAGTAGTTGTCGGGCGCTCGAACATTGTCGGCAAGCCAATGGCGCTGCTGCTGCTGCAAGAACATGCAACAGTTACACTGGCTCACTCACGAACAGAACATTTGGCGGAAGTGGTGCGTGGTGCTGATATTGTCGTAGCAGCTGTCGGCAAACCGGGGCTTATTCACGGCGATATGCTGAAACCAGGAGCAGTCGTTATCGACTTTGGGATTAACGAAGTTGGCGAAGGCCAGGTGGTTGGCGATGTTGATTACGACAGTGCCGTGGAAGTGGCAGGGGCAATTACACCGGTGCCGGGCGGCACAGGACCTGTTACCAATATGATGCTGCTCCGAAACGTACTCTCGGCTGCTCGTTCGCAACATACATTGAGATAGGAACGGCTAATGCAAGGTAAACAAATACGACCCTGGCCATAAGCCAGGGTCGTATGCAAATCGGCACTATCCGCTATGAGCTAGTAAGTGCTGCTACTGCCTGCTCTTCGGTCTCATGAATGTCGGCATACTGCGACAAACCGACCATGCGGAAGATTTTTTGGAAATGCTCGTTAAGCCCGCTCATCGCCAGCTTTTGACCATTCCGACCACAGCTTGTCACGATCCGAATCAGGATCGCAATACCAGCGCTGTTGATGTAATTGCTGTGATGAAAGTTAAGCACAAGCTTTTGCGCTCCGGCTTCGGTTGCGCTGTTGTACGCCTCGGTGATCTTTGCGTCCGCAAACGTTGTCACATCACCTTTGATATCGATAACCGTGACATTACCGTGACGACGGCTTGTCACTTCCAATGAATCATCCAAAAAGGCCATAGCTACCCTCAATATCAGTACACATTGATCACAATTCGACGTTGAAACGGTGATACTTGTAAAAATGCTGGAGCGACGAGGCTACGTGCGCAGCACCATCCGCACTTCGTTGCCGCCGTTGGGCGTGCCCGTAAACTCCACCTCGTCTACAAACTGCCGGATCAGCCACATGCCCCACCCGACATCCTCACCTTGCAGCGCCCGTTGCAGGTCGGGCCGTTGTTGACCATAGTTCCGGTCAAAATGATGATAATTTTGGTCACGGACGCAGACTGTAAGGGTATCGCCCTTTACTGTCATCATGACATGAACCTCTGCGTTACGTACACCACTATTGCCATGCTCAATTGCATTTGTTACCGCCTCCGAAACAGCAGTCCGCAGACCAGCCACGCGATCAGCAGTAAACCCCATGCGTTCCGCAACCATGGCCGCAGTGTCCATCGCTACCTTCTCGTAGCCGAGACGGCTTGGCAGCCGCAGCTCAATCGGCTGCTCCGTGCTACGTGCGCGTTTAGAAAACCATGGTCGCCGCATAGTGCCGTCCTCGATACCTCACCGCTCGGTCGAAAAGATCACAAGGGTATGTTACCATGCTTGCGAGGCGGCATACTTTGCCGCTTTGAACGCGCCAAGCGTAACGCTTTAATAAGCGCGGGCCGTGTTTCCCGCGGCTCAATAACCTGATCAATATATCCTCGCTCCGCCGCCACGTAAGGATTAGCGAAACGTCGCTGATAATCGTCCACAAGCTCGGCCTGTCGCACCGTGGGATCTTCGGCATCGGCAAGCTCTTTCCTGAAAATAATGCGAACCGCCGCATCAACGCCCATCACAGCGATCTCTGCAGTCGGCCACGCGAAGTTGAAGTCCGCCCGAATATGCTTCGACGCCATTACGTCGTATGCGCCACCGTAGGCTTTGCGAGTAATAACCGTTAATTTTGGTACCGTCGCTTCGCAGTAGGCATACAAGAGTTTAGCGCCGTGGCGAATAATCCCCCCGTATTCCTGCTGCGTGCCGGGCAGAAATCCGGGAACATCCACCAGTGTTATTAAAGGGATGTTGAACGCATCGCAGAAGCGCACAAAGCGCGCGCCCTTCGTAGAAGCATCAATATCCAACGTGCCTGCCATGGCCATCGGTTGGTTGCCAACGATGCCTACAACCTGGCCATCCAATCGTGCCAACCCGATTACCAGATTTTGCGCCCAGAACGGTTGTATCTCGAAGAAGAAGCCGTCATCGATGATGTGCTCGATAACTTGCTTCATATCATACGGCTTTTTTGGCGAGTCTGGAATAAGACTTTGTAACGATTCTTCCATACGATCCGGCTGATCGGTAGCGGGGACCGCAGGCGGATCGTCCATGTTGTTTGCAGGCAAGAATGAAAGCAAGATACGCAGCTGGTCAAAACAGTCGTTCTCGTCATCAGCGGCAAAATGCGCCACGCCCGACTTAGCATTATGGGTCATGGCGCCGCCAAGCTCTTCAAAGCCGACTTCCTCGCCTGTGACGCTTTTGATCACTTCCGGGCCGGTAATAAACATCTGCGAGCTTTGCTTGACCATGAAGATGAAATCGGTCATAGCGGGTGAGTACACAGCGCCGCCCGCGCATGGTCCGGCAATAATCGAAAGCTGTGGGATAACACCGGACGACAACACATTGCGATAAAAGATTTCGGCATAGCCACCGAGCGCGACCACGCCTTCCTGAATACGAGCGCCGCCCGAGTCGTTAATACCGATACATGGCACGCCCATTCGCAGCGCCAAATCCATTACCTTGACGATTTTTTCGGCAAATACTTCGCCGAGCGATCCGCCAAACACTGTAAAATCTTGCGAAAAGATACACACAGGCCGTCCATCAATCATGCCGTGACCGGTGATAACGCCATCGCCCAACGGATGATTGCGATCAAGGCCGAAGCTATGTGAGCGATGAATCGCAAACGCATCCAATTCCACAAACGTGCCGGGATCGAGCAGCGCGTCAATCCGCTCGCGGGCAGTGCCTTTACCACGCGCGTGCTGCTTCTGGGCTGCAGCCGGATCAGGTGTCTCGGCGAGTGCGCGACGGCGGCGAAGTTCCTCTATTTTTTGCTGTGTCGTTGTACTCACACTGTTTTTCCTTCAGATCGGGGCTGATTGTAGCGCAAAGCCAAGAAGCTGCAAACTAGTTTTGTTCCCATCGCATGAGAAGACGAGCCAAAACGGTTATCTGTAGTATCGCCTTGAAGCCACAAGCTGCAGTTTCGGGTCAATTATCCGATTAATCGCCGGTCGTTGGCAACTGGCGGTCGAAAAAATCCGTTGTTGTGTTGAACAGATCGTCAATGGAAGGAGTGCGTTCAGTCGCCAGCAGGTAGTGACCCATCCCTTCCAAAATAACAACCTCATGCGGCTTGCCGAGTCGTTCAAGCTCATCAGCCAGCAACTGCGACTGCATGAACGGCACGACCTCATCTTCTTTTGAGTGAATCAGCATCAGCGGCAGTTCCAGCGATCGGGCATGATAACGGCTAGAATAACGCCAGTAGCGCTCCGGCTCGCTGCTTGGCAGGCCCAATGCAATCAGCGCCTGATCCAGCCCAAATGGTGGAAAAAACGATCCTGCTTCAAAGCCTCGCCGCAGCTCAAACATATCTGTCGGTGGACCCAACAGCAATGCTGCCTGCAACATTTCCGGCTCGCGTACAGCTAGACGCAGGACATGCAAGCTGCTGTACGAACCACCTAACGCACC
>JASKZZ010000358.1 GCA_030147335.1 Herpetosiphonaceae bacterium
CTGCCTGCGTTCCTTGTTCCGTTCATGATTACGCTCAGCCCGGAAGGCACGAGCTTGCTGATGATCGGTGATGCGGCAACAATTGCCTGGACCTTTAGCACAGCATGCATTGCGGTTGCCGCCCTCGCAGTCGCATTCGGCGGTTATTTTCTGAAGCAGGCCAATATTGTGGAGCGCGTACTCTCTGGTGTGGGCGGTCTTGCGCTGCTTTATGCGGACGCACGCTTTGATGCAGTGGGGATGACGTTGCTTGTGGTCGCGGCTGGACTGCATGTGCTGCGAGTACGCCGCGCGGCAACACCTGTTAGCGCATAGTGGCACATACTCACAACCTCGCGGTACACGATGAGCAGCGCACACGTCGACGTGCGCTGCTTGCGCTTTATGTCGCAACCATGGCAGCGTATAGCGATATGTATGTAACACAGCCAATCTTGCCGCTACTTGGACGCGAGTTCAACATTGCGCCCGCCGCCGCGGGATTAACTGTGTTTGTCGTAGTTCTCGCAATCGCCGCCGCATCCCTGGTTTACGGTCCACTTAGCGATACCATTGGGCGTAAGCCGATTATGGTATGGAGCATGGCCCTGCTGGTTGTGCCAACAACGCTATGTGCCTTCGCGCCAAACTTCCAGATGTTGCTTGTGTTTCGCGCGCTTCAAGGACTGCTTATTCCTGGCCTAACCGCAGTTGCAGTTGCCTACATCGGCGACCAATTCGGCGGCGTTGATTTGGGTGCAGCTGTTGGAAGTTATATTGGTGCGAGTGTTGCAGGTGGCCTGCTTGGACGTGTGCTTGGCGGTATTATTGCCGATCTGTTTCATTGGCGAGTCGTTTTCATTGGCTTTGCTGTGTTTACGCTGCTCAGTGCATTACTGATTGCGTATGCATTACCACGCGATGTTTGGAACGGCGGAAAACATTGGACCAGCGCATATCGCGGAATGTTTGGGCATTTCCGCAACCGACGGCTCCTTGGCGCATTCTTGATCGGTGCGTCGTTGTTTTTCGCCTTTATCGGCATCTTTACCTATCTACCATATTATCTTACAGCGCCACCATTCCGGCTTGGAACAGGATTAGTTTCGGGCGTGTACGTCGTCTACGTGGCTGGTGTGTTGATCTCGCCGCTCGTCGGACGATTATCAGCATGGCTTGGACGGCGCATGGTGATTGCAGTTGGGCTACTGACAGCAAGCGTCGGCATGCTTGGTACGCTCTCGCATGTGTTGCCGCTGGTTGTCGCCAGTCTGGTGATTGTTTGCTTCGGCAACTTCATGGCACAGTCAACAACACCCGCCTTTGTTAATGCTCATGCGCGTGGCTCAAAAGGTGGCGCGAGCGCGTTATATTTATCATCGTTTTATGTCGGCGAAGCTGCGGGTTCGGTGCTGCCCGGCTATGCGTGGCAGGCGTGGGGTTGGGCCGGCGTCGTAGGCACCTGTTTGGTGTTCGTCGTCGTCGGCCTACTGGCGGACTGGCTGCTATGTGGTTAACTTCTGCCGACAACACGCAGCATTAGCCACCTGGATGATAAAGGGCATGGTCGGCATGCTCCGCATGCAGTGGATGCTTTTGGTCGTGGTTATGCTCTTGTTCCCCTCCGGTATGGCCATGACGATGGCTGTGCCGACCAAGCGCTCCGTGTTCATGCGTATGACTGTGATCGTCGTCGCCTTGCGCAACATACTGGGGAGTGTCCGCGTCGGCAGGCATCGTGGTTCCAGCCTCTTCCGCTTCCAAAGTATTGTCTTCCATCATCCCTTTTCCTCCTTATGCTCATCTTGACGTGATCACGATTTGGCATCTAGCGAGCAAGCTGCTGCCAAAAAGCGCGGCGAACCTCAGAGGCTCCCACTAGGCTTGGCTCGATCGTCGCGGTGAACCACGAAGGATCGCCTTTTAGAAAGTGCCCGTGCAAGTCCACTAGTTTGCCGTATCGCTCGCCAACCTCCGCCAGCACATCGTTAACCCGTCGATGATTAGCACGCCCAATCGCCGGATCAACGCTCAAAAAGTTACGAGCATCATCACCAAACGTCGGGTCGTACACGTTGCCGATGAGCACTGGCCGAATCGGAAGCTCGCGAACAAACTGTTCCAGCGCCGCCGCAAATTGTGAAATACCCGGTCCAGTATCACGGATCAGGCCGCGAATCAGATCGTTGCCGCCAATGGTCAACAATGCAACTGCTTCTCCACTCACCTGCAAGTCACGCGCCTGGGCTGGAAGTCCGTCAATGGTTGCGCCATCACGAGCACGATGCGCAAGCTGTGTTTGACGTTGAGTTTGGAGGTCCATGCCACGAAATTCGGGAAATAGCCGATCGTCATTCTTCACCAACAGCTGACCGGGATGAACCCCATGCTGGTTGTAGCGCGCGCAGTCAAGGATTGAATCACCAAAGGTATAAAGAGTAAGCATCGGTTTGTCCTGTTCTCCGCAAGCAAGCATCGAAAGGAGACCGGTGCCGCCAACCACCAGTCCCAAAAAA
Organism: Herpetosiphonaceae bacterium; assembly: GCA_030147335.1. GTDB lineage: Bacteria > Chloroflexota > Chloroflexia > Chloroflexales > Kallotenuaceae > LB3-1. The sequence continues at coordinate 2,496 of JASKZZ010000358.1, forward strand.
CGTCGTCGTGACTGTTTTACGCGTTGCACTGCGATCACTCCTGTCAAAAGTCGCAAGCCCGTGCTGTTTGCAACTTGTGGACCAGCAGGAAATTATGGTATAGCCCAGCCTGTAGCAATTGCTGTACACAACCAGGGGATTTGTTGAGTGGTGTGAATCAGGCAAACAGCGACTTAATGAGGAGAAAGGCAGAAAGACTGATCTTTCCGCCTTTTACTAAACCAAACCATAGGATTTAGATGACACGGTTTTGGTCATCCTGGGCTAAGATGCCATAAATCTCACGCCGTAGCGCGTTGATACGCTCCAACACTGCGCGCTGCTGATCTTGAGTGCCATGACGACCAACCTCCATAACACTGTTGAGCAACGCCATGGTACTGTCACGCAGCGTTTCCAACTCCATTCGCGAACCACCACGGCCCCGTCCCGGACCACCGTCTGGTCGCTGCTGTCGTTCCGCCAAAACGCTCCGTCCAGCTTCGGTAATCGTGTACACGCGCTTTCCACCGATCATCTCGCTCGTCAGATTGCCTTCTTCCTCCAACAACTGAAGCGTCGGGTACACCGAACCGGGACTGGGACGATAAAATCCGGCGTCACGCTGTTCCAGTTCCTTGATCAGTTCATACCCATGTCGGGGCTGCTCGGCCAACAGTTCCAGCAGCACATACTTGATGTCGCCTCGCCGCCGCCGCCGACCACCACCATCGCCGTCGAATGGATCGCCACCAAACGGACCCCTCGGCCCGAAAGGACGACCAAAAGGGGGATGACCGCCGGGAGCGAAGCCGAATGGCCCACGATGAGCATGTGGCCTCCTCATCCATGGTGGTCCGGGGCGGTTGTGGTGCGAATGCATTGGCCCACGTCCTGACCCACGATCGGGCCGACCTTCGTGCTCTTCCATTCGTCGCCAATCATCCCCGCGCTCACCAAAATGTCCTCCCCGTCGTCGATGCCTTCCAAACATGGTTGTCCTCCACTACGCTAACGATATATCGTGATAGGTCTAAAATACTACCCCAACGATATATCGTCAAGAGGGTATTCTAAGAATACGGGGAGAGTTTTGCTTCACATGTACCGATCGAGGACGTGTTTTCAGCGTGACAAATTGTTGCCATTGCTAGCTAAACAACGATTGATATAAGTGTTGAGCTGTAGGTTTAAGCGCCAGCTTAGTCGGATTGGTGCTATCATCTAAGAAGTACAACTATTGACAGAAGAGTGAGACGCTAACAACAAAACCCAGTTTTTGTTGTTAGCCTGCACCATGATCGCAAGCTATACTTGTGTTTCAGATACTCTACCATTAGTAACTCGACTCACCGACCGTTCCTGATAATTCAGGATGTGAGTAATAATTACTCGACCGCCGAAAACATTAACTACGTTATTTGCACTTATACCGGAACATGTTAGACAATGACACACGTACAAGCACAACAACCAACAGCAAAACGAAGCAACGCCGGAGAAGGGCTAATCAAGCCTCATGTCGTTGACGTTTCAGTAACAGCTGGTCTACCAAAACCAGCCACTACTCGGTTGCCCTACTTTGCCGGTCTTGATGGATTACGCGCGCTCGCTGTTATTGCGGTTTTGCTTTACCATGCTGGCTTTGGTTTGCGGGGTGGGTTCCTTGGCGTCGAGACATTCTTCGTCCTCAGTGGTTTTTTAATTACTGCACTACTAATGAGTGAGTGGCAACAACATGGCAAGATCAACCTAAAGTCTTTCTGGTGGCGGCGCGCTCGGCGACTACTGCCTGCTTTGTTCCTTGTACTACTTGGAACACT
>JASKZZ010000392.1 GCA_030147335.1 Herpetosiphonaceae bacterium
GCATAATGCAACATCAAGCCATAAGTAATAACGGTTAAGTCGCTGCCTTCGCGCTTGACATCTGCTTTGCCGATTGGCACTGTGTAATCAGTATCGGGCACTTCACCCTTAATCATGCGATAGGTTTTTTTGTGCTCGAAAAACATAACCGGGTTAGGGTCGGCGATAGCGCTTTTGATTAAGCCCTTAACATCGTAGGGTGTTGAAGGCACAACGACCTTTAAGCCGGGTACATGCGCAAAAAACGCTTCAACCGACTGCGAATGATAGAGCGCGCCATGGATACCGCCGCCATAAGGCGCTCGAATAACAATTGGCACGTTCCAGTCGCCGTTGGAGCGATACGCAATGCGCGCTGTTTCGCTGACGATCTGGTTCATAGCCGGCCAGATAAAGTCTGCGAACTGGATTTCGGCGATGGGCCGCATACCGTACATAGCAGCGCCCGTACAGGCACCGGCGATGACACCTTCAGCCAAAGGTGAGTCGATCACCCGCCACGGCCCGTATTTATCCTGTAGCCCTTCGGTGACGCGAAAAACCCCACCGCGCTTGCCCACATCCTCGCCAAAGACAAAGACGCGTTCATCCGCCGCCATTGCTTCGTCGATGCCGGCCCGCAACGCCTCGATCAGTGAAAGCTCAGCCATAATTGAAACATCCTAGACAATTGACCTGTGGTATCAGCGAAGGCAAGCCACTTTGTGCGGCTTATCTCCGCTACTCGCCATAAAAAACGTTCTTCATCAATGTGGTTGGATCAGGAAGCGGCGCGGCTTCGGCAGCGGTCGTTGCTTCATTGACTTGCTGCTTGATGCGCTCACGAATCTCGGCTTCCTGCTGATCGGTCATGACATCTTCAGCTTTGAGGTAGGCCGCAAAGCGCGCGACAGGATCGTTTTGCTTGAGCGACTTTAGCTCGTCGCTCGTGCGATACGTTCGGTCGTTGTCGTCGGATGAGTGCGGAGTAAGCCGAACGCATTTGAACTCAAGCAGTGTTGCTCCTTCACCACGTCGTGCGCGCTCAACCGCCGCCTGGGTCGCCTCAAAGCACGCGATAGGGTCGGTGCCGTCAACAACGATACCGGGAAAGCCGTAGCCCGCCGCGCGATCCGCAACATCTTCAACGCCCATTTGCTGGCGTTGAGGCACCGAGATCGCATAGCCGTTATTTTCGCAGACAAACAAAACCGGTAGCTTGTGCGCGCCAGCCAGGTTCATCGCCTCATGAATCTCGCCCTGGCTGCTAGTACCTTCGCCAAACGAAACCCATGCCACTGAGTCGTCTACTATCTTGCCTGCCGTCTCGTTGCGAATCTTGATCCCGAGTCCGATCCCTGCGGCATGCGGCACTTGCGTTCCCGTCGGCGACGATCCCGTAAGTACATTGAGCTTGCGATAGCCATAATGTGCGGGCATTTGCCGTCCGCCGCTATTGGGATCAGCCGCTCGCGCGAACAGGCCCATCATGACTTCAGTCGGCGTATAGCCAATTGTCAGCACAACACCGAGATCACGATAATACGGGAGTACCCAATCTTTACCGGGTCGCAACGCGAAGGCACTGCCTACTTGCGCAGCTTCATGGCCTTGGCAAGAAATAACAAATGGCGCTTTGCCCTGACGGTTCAACATCCATTGGCGCTCATCCAGCGAGCGAGCTAGCAGCATCTTCTCAAAAATAGCCAGGAGGTCGGAGTGTTCGAGGCCGGCGGAAACGTCACTCCGCTGCAGGTTGGTCATAGCCACTCTCCACAATCACAACAAACAACGCGCCTGCGGCGAGGCCGAGGCGCTGGAAAAAATTGATCATTCACGTGGCCGCACGGGACGTACTGCTAGAAGCAGCTTCACCATGCACCACCGCATCCATCCTCATTGACGGTATGTGTCGTGTCATTTGTGTTTAGTGTAGCATAAGGAGCGGTAGACGCGCAAACATTTGATGATCTGGTTGTGCTGCTTTGCTTCTCATTTTGCTTGGGGCTGTTAATTGAGCCATTCCTGGTCACACGTTTTTTCATCCTCCATCAAAAGATTACCCGTCATTGTAGTCCAACGACTAATGTCACGTCAGTTCCCGAGTGCCATACTCAACATAGCAACATATCTAGCGGTTATGTTGCCATGTTATAGCTCAATCATTGGCTTAGATGTTGGTTGCCACACAGAAGAGGACAGTTATGACTCACAAGCCTGTATTAGCATTGTTTGGCAAGAAAAGACTTATCGTACTCTTGCTGACTTTAACTCTGAGCGCGTGCGCCGCTCCTGCTCCACAACAGCCTACAGCTTCGGCTGGAACGTCGATTGCGGCAAGTCCATCAAGTGTAGCTTCGGCAAGTGCAAGCGCTCCCACGAGTACCGCACCAAGCGTAAGTGCAGCGCCATCCGAAGTAGCCAGTGCGATTGCTGAACCGAGCGCAAGTACGGCATCAACTCCTGCTTCGACTGATGCAGCGATACTGCCGGCTCCACTCTTGTTTGTGCGTGCTGGACAGATCGTCCGTTTAGAGCGGGATGGCAAGACGGTTACGCAGCTTACGGCTGAACAGCCGGGACAGCCCGATATCCTAGCGGTCACAGATTTTGATGTGTCGCCTGCAGATGGCTCACTCGTCTTTGTTGTACAAGACACCAACGGTAATTCATTGGTGCGAACTGATTCGGAAGGCAAGCAGCGTACCTTGTTGCTGCCGAACGCCTATGCCAATATTCCGCGCTGGTCGCCAAATGGTTCGCAGATTGCATTTATCGCGGGCGGACCTCCTGAACAAAATAGTGGCTTGCTTCCTGGCGTGTACGTGATGCCGGCAGCCGGTGGAGCGCCACGATTATTACAAGCCAATGACAAGGTCGACCCGGCGAATCCGTCGGCGGATGCGCGTGGATATTCACCGATTGAATGGTCACCGGACGGAAAGAAGCTGCTGCTTTCAGCATACTCGATGACGGTTGAAACGTGCAGTGCAGCCATCAAAGACGTGACAACGGGGGCGCTGATACCGATCCAGTCTCCTAATGATTTGGTTGCCGGTTGCGCAAGTGGTCGATGGAGTCCTGACGGCAAGCTTATTTATACGTCGATGGCGCGTCCAGGCCCCCAGCCGCCGGTTCCTGGACTTTGGACCGTACATCCCGAGACCGGTGAAAGCACGCCTTTTCTGCAAGGCCAATTTGAAAACGGTTTTTACCAGCTCGTAACAAATTATCATCCGCTGGAAGATGGCTCCCTGTACGCTTTTGTCGCCGAAGTTGAAACTCTGCCCGACCCATTTGGTGGAAATTTTCCAGCATATCAAATCCATCAGCGCAGCCAAACCGACGGACTGGTGTTGCGTGAAGAGCCGCTCATGGTTACGGGACAAGCATTGTGGGCACCCGATAACAGTGGCGTGATCGTGGATATGGTCAAGCCCTCGATCAACGATGTTGTAACGGCATGGGTTCCTGTCTCAGGCGGCCCAGTGGTCGAGCTTGGCCCGTTTATGGGTGAGGCCAAACAATGGGTTCGTGAATAGCGACAACATGCCCTAACGAAAGCTGAGCTGACATCAACAGTCGGCTCAGCTTTTTTGCTCCTTGCCGTGCGCCATTGCGAGCTTGGCTATAGTGCGGCTAAGCCATCAATATCGGCTTCATCCGTAAAAACTCAATCGTGAGGTGTACGGTGACAATCTGACAACAACGTCGATTTTCTCCTTTTTGTTTATAGCGCCGCCGGTTCTGTTGATGGCTTTAGCTTCCCGGTTAGCTTGTTACAACGCAACTATCCAGAGATAGCACTTGTTATTACCTATAATCATTGATTTTACAAATACTTAGATCGCACGGCATTGCTGCTTAACGGCGTTGTAACAGTTTGTGAGCAGTCCCAACTATTATTTGAACGACTGACAACAGTCGCCAGTGTAATGTATCGATGTGAGTTTATGTGCAATTACCTGCTCGGCACATTTTTAGAGTAGCCTCCTAATCGGTCATTGAACCGGGGTTCTGGAACCTTGGCGTGTCCTTCCTCGTTATACAGCTATACATACAATACTCGCTTAGTGATAAAGGAGCGTCATGATGTATTTTCCTCAAAGCTTACGTATCAGCATGGTCATGATTATTGGCCTGATGTTAGCAGCCACGACGTTGCTACGTCCTTGTACCGCGTTCGCTTGCTCGTGCCTTCCGTCGGGATCGGTCGCCGAAAGCGTTAGCTCATCGGCGGCGGTGTTTGCTGGAACTGTGACAAAAGTCGATGTGCCGCAGGGGCAAGGGATGAGCAGCGCCGATTCTGTGACAGTGACATTCGCTACGCAAAAGGTTTGGAAAGGAACCACCGAATCGCAGATTGTGGTAACAACCTCTCGTGACAGTGCCAGCTGTGGCTATAATTTCGAGCTTGGTCAGGAGTATCTGGTCTATGCAAATCAGAATACGGAGGGAGCGCCAGGCTTGAATGTAAGCTTGTGCAGTCGTACGACGATATTAGCTCAAGCCCAAAGCGACCTTGCGGCACTTGGTGAGGGACAGGCGCCCACAGGCGGTCAAGCATCGAACGCTCCATCAAGTCCTTCAGCCTCACCGCTACCATCGACACCAAGCGTGCTGCCAAGTACCGGAGCATCACCTTGGTTATGGATAACGTTGTTGTTTGGAGCGGTATTCATGGTTGTTGCAGCCGTAGCGCTTCGTCGAACGAGGACGTAACTCAAGCATTCGTTTGCCTGCCACCAATTACGACAGCTCTGACGTAAATCGGTTAGCTATTAGCGAGCAAATGGTTAGCTTAACGCAGTGCCACCATCACTAGCAGCACACCTATAGTCGTTATGATGTAGCGACGCGTAGAGTGGAAGTTTGTGGTGGAGGCGCCTGTGTTGCAAGAAGATGAGCTGGCAGCAATAGTTGCGGCGGCAGGTCGAGGCGAAGCGAATGCGATGGATACCCTTTACACGGTTCATGCTGATGCGCTGCGTCGTTACTGTTATGTCCGGCTACGCGATGCAGAGTTGGCTGACGATTGTGTTCAAGAAATCTTCGTCCGTGTATGGAGCAGTCTTAGAACGTTCAATTATCGTAATTCGCTGTCGTTTACCGCATGGCTGTACACAATTGCGCGCAATGTCGTCGTGAACTGCGTTCGTCAACGGCAGCGATTCCCACAAGTAAACATCAGCGAAGCAGCGCAGGTATCGGATGCGAGCGACACGGCGCAGACTGTTACCAGCAGCATCACCCTCCGAAATGCGATCACGATGTTGTCAGACGAGCAGCAGATGGTAATTTCTCTGCGTTTTTTCGGCAGCTTGACTCCCATGGAAATTGCGGAGGCCACCAATCGCACGGTTGGTTCCGTCAAAGCACTGCAACATCGAGCGCTTAAGCGACTAGCAGAACTGCTGGCTGACTCACATGGCGTTGAGCTAGCTCAGCCTCAATCGGCCTTTCAAATGCCGGAGCTAGTGCTTACTTAATGTAGATGCTGATCGTCGGCTTCTTCATCGAATACTTGCTGGGTTAGCTCAAGCAGTTGTTGCGGCGTGAAAGGTTTTTGCAGAAAGCGCGTTGTCGCAAGTTCGCTGTAACGTGTTGTAATGGCTTGCTCATTGTAGCCGCTCATTAACACAACCTGCACGTTTGGACGTAGTTCACGAAGCGCTTGTAACACGTGATCGCCGCCTAGTTGTGGCATGGTCAAGTCAAGCAAAACACAGCGAATAGAATCGCTCTGCTTGGCAAAGATCGCAATGCCTGCTTGTCCGTCATTTGCTGTAATAACCGTGTACCCTGCTCGTTCAAGCACCCGCGCGACCAGTTTCCGTACGGACTCTTCATCGTCGACCACAAGAACAATCCCCTGCTGCTTGGGCGACGTTTGTGTTTGCTGCGACAACATCTTCTCGTCAATACCCCTCACGCTGGTTGGCAAAAGTACGGTAAAGGTTGTGCCTTGTTCGGGTACGCTGTGAACCAGTAAGCCTCCGTGGTGACGACGTACAATTCCCTGCACGGCTGCCAAGCCTAGCCCACGGCCAACAAATTTGGTCGTGTAAAAGGGATCAAACATGTGCGTAATTGTGTCGTTGTCCATTCCGCTGCCAGTATCGACCACCCTAAAATAAACGTACTCACCAGGCTCCAGTTCATCCATGCCTACAACTGCTGCCGGCACTGCTTTGTCAAACTGAACGACACCGGTTGTTAGCGTGATTGAGCCGTTAGAATCACCAATAGCTTCGGACGCGTTGATAACGATATTCATCACGACCTGGCGCAGCTGTGTTTTATCTGCTTCAACTACCGGCAGGTGTTGAGCAAGCTCATACTCAATGACGGCAGTTTTGCTGATGGAAGCGCTCATTAAGCCGGTCATCTCTAAAACCAGCGCGTTGAGATCTAATCGTTGCATTGTTAAATGGCCACGGCCTGCATAGGCCAGCATTTGTTGAGTCAGATCGGCGGCACGGCGTGATGCAAGCTCAATCTGCGCAACCGATTCAAACGCAGGACTATCATCCGCCAAATCCAACAAGGCTAGACCAGCATTACCCATAATTGCCGCAAGCAGGTTATTGAAGTCGTGGGCAATGCCTCCGGCAAGCAGACCCAGGCTTTCGAGCTTCTGAGTTTCTTGCAGCTTACGTTCAAGCACCTGTCGCTCAGCGTCGGCGCGGACGCGTTCAGAAATATCGGTCAACAACACCATCATCGCTGGTCGTCCATCGAAGTCGAACCGACGTGCTCGGACTTCTACATCAATCAATGTTCCATCTCGTTTGTAGTGGCGCGCAGGATAGTACGGTTTACGCGGTAGCTGATGTTTGTCAAAGCCTTGAAGAAGCGATGGAACATCGGTATCGGGACGAATATCTTTGATCGTCATCGCCAAAAACTCGTCGCGCGAGTAGCCATAGTGTTGTACAGCAGCTTCGTTGACGGCGAGAAATGCCAGCGTAGCTAGATCAAAAACCCACATGGGATGGGGATTAGACTCGAAGAGGAGTCGGTAGCGCTCTTCGGATCGTTGGAGCAATTCAGCGGTTTTTTGCTGTGCTGTTATATCGTAGGTGATGCCCAAAATATTCTGGATCGTGCCATCGCTAGCAAGAACTGGGACGTATGTCACAAGCGCGTGAACCGTAGCGTCGGGAAACGTAATGCATATTTGGCCCGAATTAGTCGCGCGTGTTGCAACGGCTTGATGTAGCAAGGGCAGGTAGGTGTCGGTATAAGCTGGGGGGAAAAGTTCAGCGTCAGTTCTGCCAAGTATCTCATGTTCCCTGTAACCGCTGCGTACGATGCCATACTGGTTTATAACCTTGATGCGTAGATGCTCATCGTAGATGACAAAGGTGTATGGAAAGTGCTCAACTGCGACTCGGAAGCGAAACTCGCTGGTCCGCAGCATCTCTTCGGTTTGTCGCTGCTCGGTTATATCTTGGATTGTTCCAATATGACCAATAACAGTTCCTTCATTATCTTTCAGCGCTGCGTGATGCGCTCTTAGCCAACTTAGGTGAGCGTCGGGACGCGAATAACGATATTCAGCCGTCAATTCCTGCCCTGCTTGCATTTGGATCCGCCATTGGTCAAGCACACGGTCGCGTTCGTCGGGATGGATCAAGCTCGACCAATGTGTGCTGAGTATTTCCTCCGGATTAGAGCCAAGCATTGCTTGGAAATGCTGGTTGGTATAGGTGAAGTATCCGTCTGCGTTGGCGAGAAACATACCAACTGGAGAAGTGTCGCAAATGATCCGAAACATGTGATCGTTGTGGCCTTGCGCGTTTTCTGGCAAAGAGTTTGTCGGGGTCTGATCCTTGCGCTGTTGCCAATGAGCCGCACCTTCTCCCGCCTGCGTTCTTGCTGATAATCGTAGATGCAGCTCTAGCTCGTTGACGAGTCCCGCCGCTAGCTCACGCAAGAATACAATCTCGCGTTCAGCCCAAGCTCGTGGCTGGTGAGCTGCAATGGTTAATGCGCCAACTACATGACCATCGCTTGTAGATAACGGCGCGCTTGCCAATGCTGCATAGCCCTGCGTGGTGATGTAGGGAGTAAACTCCACCGGTGCTGCATGCATGGTATCGACACGCAAGACTGATGTGCGC
>JASKZZ010000416.1 GCA_030147335.1 Herpetosiphonaceae bacterium
ACAGCACCAATGTTCCATCGTAGGCCGCGAGACTGCTCACGGGATATGGCAAACCGGTCCAGCCTTCAGGTAAACCAACCGCCGTTACCCGATCTCGGTCCCGCACGCGTCCAATTCGCAGGCCATTCGCGCCGTTATTGACGACATACACCGACGTTGCCGCGTAGTCGATGTACAGCTGGGCGTCGTTTGTTGGAATGGTATCGCCGGGAACAGTCTGCCATGTTGCACCGCTATCCAGCGAGCGGATAACGGTTCGGGGTGAGTCCTGGTCGCCACGCCCAACGGCTACAACCATGTCGCTTCTGCTGTTGGCCGGTCCAGCCGCGATCACGTCAAGCAGAACGTCCTGGTTGCGTGTCTGATATAGCTGCTTCCAGCTACGTCCCGCATCATCTGAACGCCAAATCCGCGACGCGCTATAACCGGTTGTCAGATATAACCGTGAGCCGCCGGTGCTTGCCGCAACATGAGTTGGCACTGCTGGCGCATCGGCAAGATGTGTCCATGCGCCACCTCGCTCACGGCGAAACAACGCTGGCTGCATGTTCTCGCCTTCGCCCCGTAACGCGATTGCAAATAATGTATCACCGCTTAGCCGGGCAATGTCAGATGCTTGTTGGTCAAGACCGGGGATCTTGGTCCATGCTGAAGCTGGATTTGTCTGCTCGAACACACCACAACCTGTTGTTGCCGTGAGACCGCCCGATTCTAACGGCAGCACCTTGAAAGTCGCGCCTGGTGGTGGTCCAGCTGGAACAGCAAATGCTGCCGCTGGTATGAAACAAATCCCTAACAAGAATAAACAAAACCAAGCGCGCGCTCGTCGCGGAATGCTAGTCATCAAGATTCTCCTGATATTCCGATGTTCCATGTACTGTTTGGCATACTGGCTCAAACCACAAAACGAGTTGGTCTCCAGAAATTAAACAGCATTTTTTGGCTTGACGGAATGAACAAAAGACTCGCCTTGACTGACACATTTCTGACTAAACCTGATGATTTCTTGGCGTGACATGAAACTAAGCGGCGAATTTCATGTATGCTACATCATGCTGACTGGATTGCATAAATCGATTTTTGCCAGAATTGATCGTCCTGGCCGGGTTCGAAGGGCAAGTAAAAAGCAACCCGGTCAACCACGCCGTGGTAACGCTCACGAATAGCAGATCCAAGCTCGTCCGGTGAAGCAGTTACAGCAAAAGCTTCGAGCATATCGTCTGAAATGAGCGCGGGCATCTCGGCCCAGCGCTGCGTTCGTGCCATCTTTCCTAACCGCTCGCCAATTTCTTGCCAGCCATGCACTTCCAGCACAACACGGTAAGTCGGCGTTGATGCGTAAAATGCGAGCTGATTCCGCATGCGCTCGCGCTGCTCTGCAATCGCTTGCGCATTCCGACCAGTTATCACAAAAACGCTGACTGTCAGCTCCACGTCTTGCACGCCACGACCTGTACGTTCGGCTCCCTCGGTAATCGCAGGTCGTACAATATCCTGCAAATACCGTATGCTGTGAAATGGATGCGCGTGAAAGCCCTGGCATGCTTCACCGGCAAGCCGCGCAAGGCCACTATTTACCCCAGCAATCGCGATAGGAATATCGGGGTGGCTGATCGGACCTGGATTAAAAAACGGCGTCATTAACGTGTGCTGGTAGAACTCACCGCGTATATCCAGCGGTCCATTGGTTTGGAACGAGTTCCAGATTGCACGTAATGTGGCGATATATTCGCGCATTCGTCCGACTGGATTATCCCAGGGCATGCTAAAACGCCGCTCAATGTGCGCTTTGACCTGCGTGCCAAGGCCAAGCTGCAGCCGGCCACCGCTGAAATCTTGCAAGTCCCAGGCCGTTTGCGCGACTACCATTGGCGAGCGGCTGAAGGCGATGGCGACCGATGTTCCGAGCTGGATAGTTTGCGTGTGTTCGGCAGCCAGAACCAGTGGAAGAAACGCATCATGTTTTGTTTCACTGGTCCAAATACCTGCAAAGCCCAACGCCTCGGCTGCACGAGCAATCTCGCTGATTCGTGGTAGATGTTTGCCTTCGACGCCCAGGCCAACGTCAAGTTTCATTCCTTTTCTCCTTGTTGCTCCGTGACGACAGCGGCACGTCAACTATATCGGATTCATCTGTTTGAGCGAGTCCTTGTCCAGGCTTCGCTACGGAATGAGCACGACCTTGCCCGACGTTTCACGACCTTCAAGCGCCTTGTGCGCGGCGGCAACTTCGGCAAGCGGCACGGCACGATCAATTCGTACATGAAGACTGCCGGCCTGGATGCCGTCGAACAGTTCACGAGCGCGCCAGAGCAGCTCTTCACGGTCGGCGATGTAGTGGCCAAGCGTGGGTCGCGTCAAAAAGAGCGAGCCTTTGCCGTTTAGAACCTGAGGATCGAGTGGCGGTACCGCGCCGCTTGATTGTCCAAACAGAACCATATATCCACGAGGCCGTAAACAATTGAGGCTACCATCAAATGTGGTTTTGCCGACCGAATCATATACTACGTCTACGCCGCGTCCATCAGTGGCTTGTCGCGTTTCGCTTACAAAATCCTGCTCGGTGTAGCGGATAACAACATCGACACCGGCTTCGCGCGCTAGCTGCGCTTTGTCTTCCGTCGAAACGGTACCAATAATGAACGCGCCCCGCTGTTTGGCAAGTTGCGCGAGTAGCAAGCCAACCCCACCGGCGGCTGCATGAATAAGTACCCGCTGTCCTTGCTGCAAGGGAAAGGTGCTGTTGATGAGATAATGGGCCGTCATACCCTGCAGCATGACCGCTGCTGCAACCTTGAGGTCGATGCCATCCGGCACCGGAACAAGCTTTTCGATAGGGACGGCAATATATTCGGAATAAGCGCCCAGGACCTGTGGAAATGCAACATGGTCGCCTGCCTTGAATTCGGTAACACCCTCGCCCACTCCTTCGACGATGCCTGCGCCTTCGGAGCCAAGAGTAAACGGCGGTGCGATTTTGTACTGGCCGGTACGCTGGTACACATCAATAAAATTAACGCCGGACGCCACCAGCTTAACCAGTACTTGTCCAGTCTGTGGCTCGGGCTGTGCAACTTCCTCGTAGCGTAGTACTTCGCCGCCGCCATATTCATGCACGCGAATTGCTTTCATGGTGTTTAGCGAGTGATGGCTCGCCTTCCTCCTTTATTAAAAAAATCACGTAATGCTGGGCTGTCGCTTGAAAAAAGCAGACGAGCCGCTTTAGGATCCGGCTCGCTTCCTATCAGACTGCCGACGCGGGCGAGTGTTACAGGCAGTACATGACCGGTGTACATCGCAGCAAGGTCGCGCACATCAAGTCGCAGCCTACCATTACCGCTTCGTTGAGCCTGGGCTTGTCCATCTGCAACCTGTACAACCCAGCGACCATTGTTCCAGGGTAACACAGGATCGGTCATGTCAAGATGCAGTTCCACCGTCAAGCTCAAACCCAACCTTGGGATAAACCTGGAGCGATGACGGATACAGTGCTGTTAGCGGTGTCTCAGATTTGTGTAATTCATGTAGCGCGTGGCGCAGCAGGGCATTTCCGACTTCTCGGCCACGCTGGTCGAGCGCGACACCGACAGCGGTAATGCCGGTCATTGGCACGCTCCTCCCGCCGAACCACTGGCCCATCGGAATCAGACCAAGACAAGCAACGACGCGTCCTTGTTGTTGAGCGACGCGCATATTGACCTCGCCCACCTGGTCGATCCAATACTCGGTGCAGGGGGGACGGGAAACGGAGCACTTGTCCCAATACGTGTAACACAGCTGGGCGGTCTTCAGGCTGCATTATTTCAATGTTGGGTGGCTTTGGTCGAATGGTCATGGCCTCCTCATTCGCTATCAAGTCCAACAAGATGGAGCGTCCTAACATTGCCAGTCACGAGGTCAGCGGCGCGAATGACGTGGTTATTGGTGTCGGCGATGAGCAGCATGTTGCCCATGATACCAAGTCCGCCCGGCTCATTGAAAGCCGTATCTAGTGCATTACCGTCCTTATAGCCAGGAATCCGTCTTGCGCCTAACCATGTTCGGCAAGCTCGAGTTTGCGGATCAACGATCTTGATTTTATGGTTGTAGCTGTCCGCCACATAGAGCAGAGCATTATGCGCTACGACCGCTTGAGGATGCTGGAGCAGCACTTCGT
>JASKZZ010000192.1 GCA_030147335.1 Herpetosiphonaceae bacterium
GCTGCGGGTGCTACGGGGATTGTCCTTAAACCGTTGCGCGAGCAGACTTTGACTGATGCGATCCGGCTACTCCAGCCTGAAACCGCTTTCGCGCCTATTCTGATTGTTGACGACGACCCAGCGGCGCGTAGCTTGTACTGCCGTTTGGTCAGCGACGCATTTCCGGACCGGCCTTTGCAAACCGCGTCGGACGGAGCAGCTGCGCTCGCGTTAATCGATCAGGAGTTGCCCGGCCTGGTCATTCTCGACCTTTCGATGCCGGAGATCGATGGCTTTGAGGTGCTGGCACAACTCCGGGCAGCACCACGCACGTGTCAACTGCCGGTGCTGGTATTGAGCGGCGCTGTGCTGTCGGATGCCGATCTACGGCAGCTGGATCATATGCGTGTAACCTTTCAAAGCAAAGATATTTTGGCCGAGGACGAGCTAACCCTCAGCATCAATCAGATGCTGCATGGCCTTGACCGTCCAGCCCAACAAACCGGCGTGCTCGTCCGGCGGGCGCTCGCCTTTATGCAGCATAACTACAACCGTCCGCTTACCCGTCACGACATTGCCGACGCGATAGGCGTTCACAAAGACTATTTGAGCCGTATTTTTCAGCAAGAGCTAGGCATCTCGCCCTGGGAATTTTTGCAGCGCTACCGGGTCAAGCAGGCCAAGCTGCTGCTGCGAGGCACTACTCGACCCATCACCGACATTGCTGAACAGGTCGGATTCGAAGATTCCGCCTACTTTAGCCGCGTGTTTCGCAATGAGACGGGCTGTTCGCCACGTGCGTATCGCGACCGGGCTGACCGATCATAGCCGGTTGGAAACAAGGAACTCGCCTGGTTTGTACAAAGAACAGGGTGTGTTGAAGGCTGCTGCACCGAATCTTTTTGCTCTGCAATGGAAATCTATGAGCAAGATCAGTTTTCTCCAAGAGTGCCTCAGTATTCTCCAAGACAACAAAGCCGTGCGCGACTAAACTCGTGACACACCTGCGGCAAACGCCAAAATCGCGAAGAACGACACCCTATGCCATCACACCAAAGTGTGCTGCTGATCGAGCAGCATCAGCCGACCCGCGCATTGTACGAACGTATACTTCAACAAGAGTATCAGGTCTTTGCCTGCGCGGACACACAAGCTGCGATGGAGGTGCTCCATCAGCAGCAATTAGTCGGCATTGTGCTTGAGCCGTCGCTCGTGAATGGCCACGCTTGGGCGTTTGTTGAGGCGGTGCGGGCATCGCGGGCAACACACCACTTGCCGATCGTTGTTTGCAGCGAGTTAGATGAGCGACGGCATGGTCAGGATCTGGGTGTAACAATCTATCTCCTCAAGCCGGTCCTTCCAACCGTGTTGCTCAAAACGATGCGCCAAATAGTTGCTCCTACCGTACCGGTGCGTTCCCTGACATAGTATGGCTCACAGATTGTTATCAAGGAGGATACCCGTGACCAAACCAACAATGACCCGACGGCAGATGCTACAGATGCTGGGTATTGGGACTGGCACTGCCATGCTTGCCGCGTGCGGCGCGCCTGCCACCACCAGCTCATCCACCGCTGCAAGTGGTGCAGCTGCCGCATCCACTGCCGCGTCCACTGCCGCCTCCACGTCTACTGCGAGTGGAGCCGCAACCGAGTTGACCTTTCTGGTTTTCGAGACGCCTAATTTAAATGCAGAATATTGGGACAAGAACATCAAGACCGTGACCGACCAGATTCCTGGCCTTACGATCAAGAAAATTGTCTCGCCCGATGTTGATCGTACCAAGTATGCCAAGCAGTTGCTTGCATCGGGTCAGCTCCCTGATATCATGTCGGCGGTGGCACCCCAGGAATTGGTAACGGCCAATGCGCTGCGCCCATACGATCCAAAATTTCTTGAGCAGTTGACTTCGCCGATGTATGGCTCAATTGACGGCAAGCAGTACCAGCTGCCGATTGGTGGACAGGCCATTCCGTTGGTGTTTTACAACAAGGCCATGTTTGAGCAGGCTGGCATTACTGCTCCACCGAAGACGTGGGCTGAGTTCCTTTCTGTCGTCGATAAGCTCAAAGCTGCCGGTCTGACACCACTGCTGCACGGTGGCGCTAAAGATCCCTGGAGTTCATCGTTCACGATGGTTGCACTGGTAAGCTCCACCACGTTGGCACAAGATCCCGAGTGGGTCCAGAAGCGCAAGCAGGGCCAAGTCAAGTTCTCCGACCCGGCGTTCAAGGAAGCGGTCACTAAGTTCAAGACACTGGTCGACAAAAAAGCCTTCAACGAGGGTGGTTTGGGTATCGACTACGGCCAGCTCCAGGATGCCTTCCTGGCCGGTGAAGGTGCAATGTACCCAATGGGTACCTGGTTTGTTGCCGCTGAGGCCGAAGCTAAAAAGGACTTCGAGGTGGGCGTGTTCCCGATGCCGACCGATAGCGGCAAAGTTGTGGTGCCGGTTCACCCCGGCGGTGGCCTCGTAATCAGTGCGACGACCAAAAACCCGGAGCTGGCCCAACAGTTCGCGCTGCTGTGGTCAACCGATAAGACCCTCCTTGATGTCGGCGTGAAGGCCGATGCGATCTTTCCTTCGGTCAAGGGCTATACCGCGCCGGAATGGGTATCGCCATTGTTCAAAGAAAGCTTCGAGCTGTACTCGACGCAGCCGCCGGTGTTCGCCTTTGCCTGGGAGCAGGGTGATCAAGCCTCGATTCCTGGCATGGTCGACGAGTACCACAAGCTGGCTCAGGCCCTGCTGCTCGGCGGCTCGGTCGACGAAGAATTGATCAAGCTCGATGCGAAGTGGGATGAGTTGGCTAAGCGCGGCGGCGCGTAAGCCTAACCGGATACGTACATCCAAAATACTCTGTCAACCTGAGTCGCGGCGAAGAGTTTCTTGCAGGCATGAATCCAAAGGAATGCGTCGCTGCGGCTCAACGAAGTACGCTGGCTCTCCAATCGAGATTGGTTACAAGCCAAGACGGTACACGCTTCATGTCTCCAATGTTTCCGTTTCCTGACACACGTTTGTGGCGCATGGGCTGGCCACTTCCAGTTCGTGCGTCCAAGCCACGGGCGATACCATGACATTACGGTCTGATACGACAGCGGCACCAACTGCCCCACGCAGTCACAATTGGCAAAGCGACGGTACAGCATTGCGTCGCGCACGTGCTCAACGGCGACGGCTGCGGCGCTTCGCCATGTTTGCGCTGCCGGGACTGCTTCCTTATCTCCTGTTTATGATTGTGCCGATTATCCTCGGCTTTTACTATAGCTTTACCAACCTCAACCCGCTGTTTCCAAACACGTCGTTTATTGGTCTGCAGAACTATATCGATCTGACGCGCGACCAACAGTTCCACACAGCCGTTCGCAATACGTTGATGATTTCGGTGCTGGTGACGGTGCTGACTAATCTATTCGGGTTGGGGATCGCGCTGCTGCTGAATCATCCAGGCAGACTGTTCTATGTGCTGCGAACGATGTTTTTCGTGCCGCAGGTGCTCAGCGCCGTGATTGTAAGCTTTATCTGGTCGATCATTTTGACCCAGAACGGCATTTTGAACACGATGCTGCGAGAGGCAGGACTAGGCGCATTAGCCCAACCATGGTTGGGCCTGCCTACTCCGGCGCTGTGGTCGATCATCGTGGTTGTCACCTGGCAGGGCGTCGGCTTTTGTGTTGTTGTGTATCTGGCAACGTTGCAAAGCATTCCCAGTGAACTCATCGACGCTGCTCGCATTGACGGCGCGACGCGTTGGCAGCAGTTTCGGAATGTCACATTCCCACTGCTTGCGCCCGGCATGACGATTACCGTCGTGCTCACAATGATTTCAATCTTCAAGCTGTACGATCATGTTGCAGTGCTGACGGCAGGTGGTCCAGCGGGAACGACTGAAACGCTTTCTTTCAATATTATCCAGGTCGGGTTCACGGCCAATCAGGCCGGCTACGGCTCGGCGATGGCGGTCGTGCTGTTTGCAGCCATCGGCACAATCTCGGTGATGTTGGTCACACTGCTCCGCAAGCGGGAGGTAACATACTGATGCGCCGCATGTTTACAAGCTTGTTCCCCACTGTGCTGGCACTTATCTATGTGTTGCCACTCTATCTGGCGCTGGTCAATGTGTTCAAGC
>JASKZZ010000559.1 GCA_030147335.1 Herpetosiphonaceae bacterium
CATTAAAACCTTCAAAGCCCATTTGTCCCATCGGCAACTCTGGCGTGCCCTCAAAGCAGAAGTACGCCTTGGCATCGGAGTCCTGGAGATGGTACGTAATCTCGCGGGGCTTGAGCAGCACGTTGAGCGGCACGACAACCGCACCTGTCTTGAGAATGGCGAAATACACAATCGGAAAATATGGCAGATTAGGACACGAAAGCGCCACTTTGTCGCCCGGCTGAATCCCTCGCGCGACCAGCCCATTAGCGATCTGGCTAGCCATGGCGTTGATCTGACCATAGCTTAGCCGAGTCGTGTTGAATACAACTGCTTCACGATCGGGTCGTTTCCGTGCATGATCTTCAACGATCATCGCTAGGTTGAGCATCCTTGCCTCCTTGAGTTAGTTACAGGTCTTGGGTTTCAAGTTGCGGATGATAAAGCTCAGGGAACAACGTGTCATTCGGAACGGGAAACAAGCTTCTTACCGCCCTTTCCACACCGGTTTGCGCTTTTCCATAAATGCGCGAAAGCCCTCGAAGCCGTCTTCGCTGCTGAAAATCTCGCGCTGGTACTCGGCCTCACGCTGAAGCGACTCGGCAAAAGTACCGTCAAGGTCGTCGTACACGGCGCGTTTGCCGCGTGTCAGTGCTAGCGGCGCTTGCTGAGCTATCCTTGCTGCATACTGTTGCACGTCGTCGGCAAACGTTTCGACAGGTAGGCATACGTTTGCAAGACCGATCTGTACGGCTTCGGTCGCCTCAACCGTGCGCCCGGTCCACATCAACTCAAGGGCGCGCCCAAGCCCAATCAATCGTGGCAAGCTCCAGGTGCCGCCACCGTCGGGAACTAGCCCCACTCGAATAAACAGCTCGGCGAACGCGCCCCGCTGCGATACAAGCCGAAGATCGCAAGCAAGCGCAATGTCGCAGCCAAGACCGGCGGCCATACCATCAACTGCGGCAATGACAGGCCATGAAGACTCGCGGATTGCGCTCAGCGTCGGGCCATACGTTTCGGTCAGCATCGTAAAAATGTCGTCGGGTGAAATGCCGGTTTGTACCGCAACGCCAATATCTGTTCCTGACGAAAACGCTCCCGCCGCGCCGGTAATGACAATCACGCGCGTGCCGTCGCTTTCACACGTCTCGATCCCTTCACGCAGCGCGATCATGGTCGGCCCATCAACAGCATTACGCACCTGTGGCCGATTGATCGTGAACGTTGTGACGCCATCGACACGCGACGCCAGCAATGTTTCGGTCATCTTTCGCTCCTGTGGGAATGTAGCGGCAAGCATAATCCATGTGTCAAACAACGAAGGGTTTGCGGGACTGAATGTGGAGTGGTTAAACGTGAAAGAGCTGGAACCACTGCCAAAGCGTGTGATTCCAACTCTTGTCGAGGTGCTGTATATGTCAGCGCTCAATCTGTGCAACGAGCGACAAATCGGCGTTAGTAATCGCTGTCCATCCAATCCGCCGTCACTCCCGAGTTACAATGTGGGCAAAGTGGCTGCCACTCAGCCAGCGCAAAGCCGAGATCGCGTACGGTTTCGATGGCCGGACTTTCAAATTGCCCGACGCCGCAGTGAGCGCATGGGGTCAGCACAACCAGCTTTTGCTGCTGGAGGCGAAACATCATGCCTTCGAGATTGACTACGGCCAATCGTCCCGGTTGGCTAACATACACAGATTCGGGTGCGATATGTTGGCCGGTAAGTGCCGCGATACGACCTACGAGTTCAGCTCTTAGGGTGTTTGTATCGCTTGCTGCTGCGTGGCGATACGCTGCGATTGCGCGTTGCTGCCACAGGTTGTTGGCTGGTTCCTGCTTTGGCTGCTCCGCTCGGTGTGTGGTGTTGTGAACGATAACGGAGCGGCGTTGCAAACGACCGCGTAATGTTGATGTTCGAACCGCTTTCGTTGATGCTTGGTATTCCATGATCGCCGCTCCCATGTTGCACTATATGTGAGGTGTTCTCAAGTTCGCTCTGATGTAATGTATTACACCAAAATATGAGCGCGGATAACAGGTACAGCATGTACAGCGAGTGCTACAAATAGTGTTACAACGTTACGGTCTTGGAAAGCTAAGACAACATGGTGGTGTACGTCAGGGGAATATCGAACGACAAACTTATTGGCCATACAACATGCGATACATGCCCCAGTTGCCGTACACGATTTTGACATAATCGCGCGTCTCACGAAAATCAATCATCTCGGCAAAAAGGTCACGATCATTCGTGTTCTCCAGCCAGCGTGCCGCATTGCCGGGGCCGCCATTATACGCCGATGCCGCTGCTAGCAGGTTGTTGTCGAACGAGCGCAGCTGGTGGCTAATGTAATGGGCGGCAAAACGGATCGAGACAGCAGGCCGATACAGCAGATCCGCGTTGTAGTTCTCGACCTTTAGATTTTGGGCAATGCCCTCGCCTGTGGTTGGCATGACTTGCCCCAGCCCTCGCGCACCAACCCATGAGGTCGCGTCGGGGTTGAACAGACTTTCCTGCCGCACCAGCGCGTAAATAATGCGTGGATCAATGCCAAACTGTTTGGCCTCGCGCTGCACCACGCGCGCATATGGCGTTGGGTAGATTAGCCGGAGCAGACCGACGGGCGTGTTACGCGTGATTTGTTTGTCAGCACTCAGCGTAATGATTCGCTCCGCAGTCTTCAACCCAATATACGGCATTACGGCGTCGTGTGCTGATAAGGCAAGCTGCCAGAGTCGCGCCGGATCGTCGTTCCATTGGTCTCGCGCGGCGAACCATTCGTCACGCGCCTCGTTGGTTAAATCAAGCGCTCCAAGCTCACGGGCACGCACCACTTCGGGCGTGTTCGCTACTTCCTCGGCAACAGCGGCAGCGTTTGTTTTGCTCCAGGCAGCAATCCAGTCGGCGGTTGCTTGTCGCTCGTCGGCGCTGGGACCATTCCCAAGTGATGTTGTGCTTTCAACCGATTGATTGAGCATCTCGCGCGCACGCATGGCGTAGAACGATTGCGGAGCTGCTGTATCGGCGGCTTTAAGTCGGGCGCCGGCGTTTTCGGCGTTGCCGAGCTGGGCTAAGGTGCTGCCGGCCCAGAAGTGACCCTCTGCGCTGTCCCAACCACTCGCGCCATCGCCAAGTAAGCTCCACGCAGCAACCGCTTGATCGCGCTGACCGTTTTGGTAATAATGCATTCCGGCGCGGGTAAGCGCGATATGTGTTTGCGTACTTTTTGGAAACCGTTGGCCTAGCTCGATTGAGGCAGCCATTGCACCTGCTACATCGCCCTGGCTTTCGGTAAGCTGAATCGAGCGCCATAGTGCTTCGGGAGCAAGTTCATGTTGGGCAAAGCGCTCGGCAAAGCGACGATAGCCGTCGATTGCCCACGAAACATTGCCGGACCAGCCCACCGTCTGAATGTAATCAAGCTCAGCCTGCGGGGTGCCATTCATTTCGGGC
>JASKZZ010000019.1 GCA_030147335.1 Herpetosiphonaceae bacterium
CAATCAAATAAGTAACTCAACAATGAGGCATAGCCTCAGCACTGTAGTTTAGGTACGTAGATTGTCGGTTCGTACGAGTGGCCGAATGTGGTCTGTTTAGAGCAATTGGTTATATCACAGATTATTTGGAGGTAAGGATGCGTTTACATCGGTTGTGGTATGCATTTACGCTGTTAGCTGTTTTGATGGCTAGTGTGTTCACTGGTTCTCGGGTTCAAGCCGCTGTCGGCGCTTCAGTCGATCCTGTATTGCGATCAGCGCTTGCATCCGCATCGGGACCAGTTGAGGCGATTGTTACATTTCAGGGTAATGGCGCTCCTACATCAACCGATCTTGCTTTGCTGCAACAGGTTGGCGTTTCAACCGGTGTAACGTTCCGTTCACTTCCAATTGCAGGCGTGTTGGTTACGGCTGCACAAGTTGATGCGTTGGCAGCACGACCTGAGGTTCGCTCGATCTACTTCAACCAAGAGTTGTCGTACGACAATGCCGAAGCCACTGCCTTAACAGGCGTTGATCGCGTACGCACCGATGTAAACATGATCCGCAAAAACGGCGGCCTGCCTGTTACCGGTAAGGGCGTTGGCGTGGTGGTCAACGATAGCGGTGTTGATGGCACGCACCAGGATCTTGAGTTCGGGCCGCATCTGGTACAGAACGTCGAGGCCGCAGCCAATCTTAACGCGCTTGAGCCGACACTGTTGCCGATTACCTATGTCGAAAACGTGCCCAATACGGACTCGACGGGTGGGCATGGTACTCATGTTGCCGGTATTGTTGGGGGTACAGGTGCGCTGTCGAACGGTAAGCATGAAGGTGTTGCGCCGGGTGCGAACCTGATCGGCTATGGTTCAGGCGCAGGCTTGTTCCTGTTGGATACACTTGGCGGCTTCGACTATGCGCTGACGCACCAGACACAGTACGGCATTCGTGTTATCACCAACTCGTGGGGCACAACCAGCGACAAGGCAACGCCGTTCGATCCAAATGACCCGATCAATGTTGCGACCAAACGACTGTATGACCGTGGCGTAGTCGTTGTTTTCTCTGCCGGCAATTCTGGCCCGGATGCGGGAACGATCACCGGTAATTACAAGAAGGCACCGTGGGTCATTACTGTAGCGGCTGGCGATAAGCAGCGTGGACTGGCGGACTTCTCGTCGCGAGGACGCCCCGGTGTGAGCGGTACGGTTACGGTTGATGGCCAAACGTTTACATGGTACGACCAGCCAAGCGTGACAGCTCCTGGCGTGAAGATCATCTCGACCCGTGTTGTTTCACCAGTAGGCGTACTTGGCACGCCCGACGATGTCGAGTTGATCGAGCCGGCATATATTCCGTTCTACACAACGCTGAGCGGCACATCGATGGCGGCGCCGCACGTAGCAGGTATTGTTGCGCTGATGTTGGAAGCAAATCCGCAGCTTTCGCCATCACAGGTCAAGCAAATCATTATGGATACCGCGACGGACATGCCAGGCTACCAGACATTTGAAGTCGGCGAAGGTTACGTTGATGCCTACGCCTCGGTAGATCGAGCATTCCGCACGAAGCGCTAACGACAAATCTTCCCTTCCCCTCCCACGAAGCCCACTGTATTACAGTGGGCTTCGCTTTGTCTTCGCGGATGCGTTCAATCTCTGCTTTTACGCATATATCTTTCGCTTAGGTATTGACACCATTATAAGTGGTGTGCTATATTGACACCATTATAAGTGGTGCCAAATAATAAAGTTTTCGATGCAGCCCATACTTGTGTTTGAGGAGAAACGTATGCTCCCATACTCCATGTTGTTGAAGCGATTTGTCGGTGTACTATGCGCGGTTGCACTGAGCCTAGCGGCGAGCGTACCAGCACGCGCTGATGTTGTGATCGGTGGTGTTACCGTGGTAGACGGCGACGTGCCCTTCATGTCAGACAACATCGACCTTTTAGGCACAGTGCCCGTGGTCGGAGCAATTAGTGCTAACTTTCGCGGCAACTACATGTTTGTGTCCGGTCTCGAAGGGTTGTCAACCTTTGATATTTCAAACCCATCATCGCCGGCACTGACAAGCTTTACACCACTGCCGCACTTTGAAAATGAAGATGTGTCGATCGGCGGCAACCTGCTGCTAATCGCTAACGACAAATCCGAAAGCGCGGCGGTGCTTTACATATTTGATATTTCAAATCCGGCAACGCCTACACTGCGGACAATTTTCCCGATTGGCACGTCTA
The DNA here is from genome assembly GCA_030147335.1 of Herpetosiphonaceae bacterium. Lineage (GTDB taxonomy): Bacteria > Chloroflexota > Chloroflexia > Chloroflexales > Kallotenuaceae > LB3-1. The sequence continues at coordinate 2,222 of JASKZZ010000019.1, forward strand.
CGATTGCGACCGGCGGACTGCCGAGCCACACTGTAACCTGCATCAACGAATGCCAGTATGCGTATGTAGCCGGTACGAGCCGTGGTGTCGGCGTTCTCGACCTGCGCAACCCCGACGCTCCGGTTATCGCAGGCGAATTCAAGCCACCGATTACCAGCTGGGCCACGCACGACGTTGATGTCGACTCGCAGGGTATCGCCTGGGTTGTTGGCGCAGCAGGAACCGCTGCCTACAACATCACCAATCCAGCCGCACCCGTTCTCGTGGGCATGACTGATGCTTCAGCGACGACGGGGCCGCTCAACGACTTTATTCATCACAACTCAGAGCGCGTTGACAAGATCACGGGCAGCGGCAAAGCAGTCGCAACAGACGTTGTGTTGATCACCGAGGAAGATTACGAACGGCCAACGTGTAAGGACGCGGGATCATTCCAAACATGGAAAATTAATGGTGAACTAAGCCCACTCGCGCCGGCCACACTAACCAATCTTGACTCGTGGTCGACTGAGTTGGACGATTTGACTCGGCTTGAGGGCAGCGCTCCCGCTACCGTGCTTTGCTCCGCGCACTGGTTCGACGTTGATCGCGGCCTCGTAGCACAGGGCTGGTATGAGCAGGGCACGCGTATCCTCGACGTGCGCAATCCCGCCGACATCAAGCAAGTTGGCTACTTTGTGATGCCTAAGACCGAAACCTGGGCCGCCTACTGGGCGCCGACCGATCCCGAAGGCGAGATCATCTATACTGTTGACTTGGCCCGTGGTATCGACGTGCTGCGTATTGCGCGCCCTGCCGCTGACGCCCCTGGTAAGAAGGCTCCCGTACGCAAGCAGTGGATCAGCGACGGCACAACGACCACCGAGCCAGCTGCTGAATTCTCGACGGCACACTCTACGTTTGGCTGGGCCTGCCGTCTTCCAGATATTTCTCAATAAATTCCACAAATTCCCCAACTGCTGCCTCCGAGTGAGGCAGCAGTTTTTTGTCGGCTGCAACATCAATGTGTTTCATGATGAATTTGCTTATTGACACCCCCCGCAGTGGTGTGATAATATCACCACAGATAGTGGTGGTTCAATCATTGCCGTTTGTAGCACCTCACCAAACACCCTATCTACAAATTCCTCGGTTCATTTGGTTCTTGATTCGATACGTGTAGGGAGAAGAACACATGGTCCGTCGGGTACGCCGGTCGTCGGCAATGATGGCGATACTGCTTATCGCCGCCCTGCTCATCAGCGTGTTGCCAGCCGCAACATTTGCGTCCACCCCCTCGTCCGGTACGCTCAACCCACCTTCCGGCAACGGTTCCTCAGTGATCACTTGGAGCGGCGGCCCATATACCGTCGCAACGCCTGATCCTGCTGCGTGTTTGGACGCCACCATCAACTGTGACACCTTTACATTCGCGCTCAATGTTCCCGCGAACTACTGGGACTCACATGAAGGTAATGTTACGGTTGAAATCAATTGGGCGTCGGACGTTGACGACTTCGACATGTACATTCAAGACAGCAACGGTCGGGAAGTTGGGCGGAGCGCCGCAGGCGGCACGACAAGCGAAAAAGCAGACCTGGGCAAGCTCGCGCCTGGCTCCTACACGGTGCAAGTTGTTGCTTACCTAACCGCCGCCGCAAGCTATACCGGCAAGGCAACAATCACCAGTACCCAGCTTTCGGGAGCAATGGCATTTCCAGAAACGCGTGATACGGTCAAGGATTTGCTGACCGTCGATTATCCGCTCAATGTCATTTTTGTTGGCTACAAGCCGACCGCTGCCGAAGTTGCCGATTTGCGCAACTGGATCCCCGACAACTATCAACCTACCGTAGCTAATAAGTCCGGCAGCGGTGATGAGCTGCACAATACCGGGGCGGGCCTGTTGAACTGGAACAAGAATCATTTGATCAACAGTGATCCCTACTTCCTGGGCATTCGCTACAACTACAAGCTGAACATAATCCAGGCCACCGATGAATATGCGCAGGCGCTTTTCCAGGTCGCCAAGGATAACACTGCTCAATCACAAGCGTTTCATACCGCAGAGCGCGGACAGCAATTGGCGCGCTACGATGCGACCTATGGTAACTTCCGCGTGCTGGCCAAGAACGGCGATGCGTCATACAAGGTAATCGATCCAACTAAGACTGACTTGATCGACGCGTATGCCGTGGAAGACTGGATCTTCAATTCACGCTATGATGCTCAGTGGAGCTGCGCGTTCAAGAATACCGAAACGGGCGAGTGCCTCGACCCGTCGATTATTCAGCCCGATCCCGAGGCTTATCACGATCCGTACTACGACAAGAACGGCTTGAATCTTGATAAGATGCCGCAAGGCCTCAACAAAGGTTCGTCATTCTTCTTCTTCGACACGTTTACGCCTGATTATGCCAAGAACTATTTCCGCACCAACGCCTACCACACGTGGGGCACGGATAAGGTGATTAATGGCGGTATCGTCAGCAAGCGAATTGAAGACGGCGGCTCGTGGCGCATCACCGATCCCGATACCAAGGATTGGGATGGCGTAGATTATGGTCGTACCTGGGGTGGTCGCTATCGCTTTCACTTCATCGACCTGGGCTCTGCGCCGAATAACTTTGAGTCCGCAACATGGCTCAACAGTAAGCTGCCGATGTCGTCCGATTATCCACACGGCGACCCGCCAATCTGGCAGTACAAGGCCGATCCGCAGTGGCAGCAGACAGGCGACGAGTGCGTCTTCGATAAGTCGACGATTGACTATACCGGTAATACGCCCTGCCGCTTGATGCCTCGCATCGGTCGCAGCGTGGCCTACGGCCTGTTCTTCCGCTCGACGGCTGGCTATCTGTACCGCCCAATTCCACGTGGCGATGTGTACTGGCTGGCGGTATCGAACTGGACCGACTTTTACTCGCGGCCGCAGTGGGTCAACGGCCAACTGACCAACACGCCATGGTACGGCACGTGGTGGACCAACACCGACAAATTGTACAAGATCAACCAGGCGGGCGACAACAGCGACGATACTATGCGCTGGCTGTCATCGGCGCTGCCCTATGCTCGCTGGGTGGGTCGTAAAGGTGAGGTGATCCCGCTCTACGATCCGACCAATAATCAGCCGACCGGTAAGACGCTTGATACGTCGCCCAAGTACGAAGACTTGCCCGCGCCGGAGTATCACGTTCACCAAGGCGCGACAGGCATGGAAGTTGTACCGGAGCCACTGTATCCAGGTGACGATAACCATGTCCACGCGCACTATGGCTCTAGCGCGGTCAACCTGACGGAAGTTTCCAACGCCATCGAGAAGGCCAAGGCGCGCGGTCTTGCTGGAACATACGACGACTCGGTTGACTACCTGTACATGCGTGATTATATCGACGCCAATCGCGCAGGTATTGCCGACATCGTGCCGGGTGTAAACACAATCCCGTCGATCAACCTGGTCTTTGAAAAGGCCTATACCTGGGCGCTGCCCGCGATTGTCGGCGGCATCGCCGCAGGCACCGACGACGGCGAAGCGTGGGGCGTGCTCAACAACGTCAACGATCGCTTCAAGTGGTCACAATCGCACTATCCCGCTGTGCAACCTGGTGACGCGCCTGGATCGAAGCGCTCGCTAACCAGCGCCTCACTCCCGACGCAAGACTCGGGTGGTGGCTTCTCGTACACGATTGAGCACGAGGCCGCGCATAACCTTGGCTTGTCGCACCCACACGACGGCTCGTATGGCGTTGATCGCTGTCCCGCGGGTTCGCCGAATGCCGGTAAGTGGGAATGCTACTGGAGCGGATTGGGCTGGATGTATGACATCTCTGCTGCACCGACAACCTACGCGATGAGCTATCGCCCGTACGAGGTCGAGGATCAGGATAATCTCCAGCGTGGTCACGTTGCGGAATATCTGGTTGGCGCTCAGGATGCGCTCAAAGATCGGCTCGTCAAGGAAGCGCAAGCAGGCGCCACGACGCCATCGGCCGAGTGGACCAGCGACTTCAACCGCATGAAGGAGTGGCGCGCACAAGCCTCCAACCTGTTCAAGCAGGGCGATTACCTTCATGCTGAGTATGCGGCACGTAATGCTGCATTAGCGGCACGCGGTGTTCCGCAGACGACGGCCAACACGTCCAATCCCAAGCTGCTTGAAGCGGGTCAGGTCTTCTACTTCAACGTCAACCCACAGACGACCAGCACGCCGCCGACTGGCAAGCCGGACCTGACGATCACCAACATCGTCGCCGCGCAGTCACAGCCCAAGCAGACGACGCTTACGGCCACGGTTGCCAACACCGGCAACGCCGACGCGTCAAACGTTACGGTCCAATTCCTTGACGGCACGACGGTTATTGGTACGAGCACGGCTACGAGCGTGGCGAAAGGTGCGACCAAGGATGTCAGCATCAGCTGGAACACTAAGGGCGTCAGCGGCGACCGAGTCATCACAGCCAAAGCCGACCCAAGCAACGTGGTAGCTGAGTCGAACGAGGGCAATAATGCGGCACAGCGCACGATTACGGTGCGTGGCAACAAAGTAACCAACGGCTCGTTCGAGCAGTCGTCGAGTGGTAGCGCACCCGATGGCTGGAGCGGGACGCAGGGCACAGCCTATGAGACAAGTGGCACTGGTACTAGTGACGGCTCTCGGGCTGTGAGTATCACCGGCAATGGTGGAGCGGCCAGCTTGCTCAACCCGACCTGGACCTCGGCTCCAATTGCGGTCAATGCTGGTGAGACCTATGATCTTGCAATGACTGTCACGACCAAAGGTGTTTCATCGGCTCCAAGCCTTCAGGTCGAGTACCTGAGCGCCGTGGGTGGTGTTGTGAGCAAAGTCAGCGCAATCACAACCAAAGTGGGCGCGGATGGCGTAGCGCAACAAGTGCTGGGGACAATCACAGTTCCAGCCGGCGTGACCCAGGTTCGGCTCAGCTTGGTTGGCTTCAATCCGACTGACCTGAACACACGCGGCACAATCTGGTTCGACGACGTATGGATGTGGTAGTACCGTTCCTCATCTAAACAAAGGGGGCTGGTCAATGTCGACCAGCCCCCTTTGTTGTTTGTCCAATCTTGCTCGAAGCCTTGCCGCAGCGATGTGTCCCTCGTAGTCCTACCTGTGTAGTATCAATTTTCAAGCATTTAAAGCTACAAGCCCTTCCATTATGGAAGGGCTTGTGCCGTGGGAGGTTGTGGGTGAAAGATGGTTTAGAATACGCTCACTAGCGCTTGCTGAACGCTTGCAGCGGCGGCTTGACTGGCGTCAGTTGATTGCCGACCGCTCTGACTTGGGCTGCGGTCGGCTGCATGACCGGGCCGACGCCGAAATTGACGCCTTCAATGAGCTTGCCTGCCGATGCGGGAGCTGTACCACCGGTGAGGATCGGTCCAAGTGTTGGGACCGCCTGCGATACCTGGAACAGCGTCGCCGGCTCAAACGGTTCGCGGGTTGGCGAATTCGTCATGCCGTCGTTCGCGCCTGCGCCGCTGCCTGCTTCGGAAATGCCCATGGCGCGGTTCAATGCTTTGTGCTCGGCTTCAATGCCCATGACCGATGCGACCGTCCATGCCAAATCAGGGCGGTTCAACTCGGCAAAGCGGCGTGTTGCTGCCAAGTAGGCACCGATGAAGACGCCTTCAAGAACATCCGTGACATATACATACAGCCCTAAGTTCTCAAGAATACCATTGGGGAAAAAGAACTGATTGGCCAGTGGCTTGGCTCCACTTGCGATCCATAGATCGTAGTGGACCTGCTCTTGTGTCAGGGCTGATTTGAGATAGTTTTGGTAGACGCTGGGCAACCGTCCATAGAACGTGCTCTGCGTAATGATCGAGTGGAACGCGGTAATGGCCAATGCTTCAGCGGTAGCGCCGAGGTTCAAGATCGTCTGCGGATCATCGCCCGCTCCGGCTTGAGCGAACGTCGTTGT
>JASKZZ010000036.1 GCA_030147335.1 Herpetosiphonaceae bacterium
TTGCGTAGGGGCGGCGTCAGCTTGCCGTCCTGCTTTACGAACGGGGGCAAGGACAGCGGCGGCTTGCAGCACTGCACGCTCACGATCTGCCGTGTTAATCTGACCAAGCAGTATTCCAATGTCATCGTCCGAGCCGGACAAACTAGGCTGCTGGCGTTCCGTGCCAACCAGTGCTGTACGCACCAGGGCTTGCCATTGATTCACCGTAATCCCTCCGGTAAGCTACAAATGCACATAGCGATTATCAACGTGGACGGCGAGCGGGAGCAAAGTTGCGCCGTCCCACTCACCAAACAGCCAAACAGGATGACCACCACTCAAAGCAAGAAGTCGCAGCGGATGATCGAAAGCGGGGTGTAATGGGATGGCTTGCCCATTCATGTCACATAGTATCCAGGCATCATGGCGAACGGGAATGACGTTTTCTAGCTGCGCGGGAAAACGACCCAACCACGGGTTACACGCCAGCGCAACCGTGTACGCCGTCAGCATCTCATCTATTGAACGATAGCCCGAAGTCATGCTTAGCTGCTGGGGCGCGGATAAACGCTGTTTGAGCAACGCCCTTTGCGGGTAGGCACTCGGAAAGAAGACAAGCTCGGCTTCTAAACAGGTGCCCGGCATCAAGCTCCGGTTGAGCGGCTGCCCTTGATGCGCGAAGTCAAGGATCAGCGCGGTGAGGCCGGTTTGCTCACCATAGAGCCAGATACGTTGGACCTGCAGCCGGTCTTCCTCGTCGATACGCTGCCCCCAAATGTGCCATTGGTCATGCAGCCCTGGCTCGCCCAGCAGGTCTTCCTGCTTTATGGTAAATCCGATAAGTGACCGGACATCTGCTTGTAGCGGTGCCGGGAGCGTGTCTAGCCGCGAGTAGCCGTCGAGCAAGAGTTGGAGCAGGCCGATGGCTTCAAGCAGACGCTCATGCCATCCAGAGCCAGATACCGGTATTCCAGCCATGTCACGAATCAGTCTCGCAACACCGAGTGCTTGCGCGTCAACCATGCGCGCTGCCATCGTTTCCCAGTAGGTATGGGGCTGTGATTGGGCTGATGCTAATCCATTGCGAATAAGATCCCGGAGCCATAAATCGAGATCATTCAGACCCTTATCAATCCGCTTATGCCGTTCGCCCTGTTGCCGTGCGCTCGCAGCTGTTGCTTTCCGAGCTTGCCCATCGCCAGCATCGCCATCAGTAGCCGACAGCTGCTCCTTACGCTCCGCCTTGAGCTTGCGTTTGGCGATCCATTCTTCGACCCAATCGGGTGGCGCTAGCTCAGGAACTGTTGACTCAGTGCCGGCGTGGAGCAGCAGAAGACCAAGGCCATGCTTGCAAGGAAATTTGCGACTGGGACATGAGCAACGAAAACTAAGCTCAGCAACGTCCACCTGCGTCCGATACGGTTCCTTGCCACTCCCCTGACATTCGCCCCAGACTACCTGCGTATTGTGACCAAGATTGCTCCATTTGCGTTGGCTGGCAAGTCCTTTCCCTGCTTTGGCTGAGGAAGGGTCGGGTGCGAGCGCCAATATTTGCTCGCTTGTCAACGATGCTGTCATTCCTCTCATCCTTATCTGCTGCTTGATCCTAATAATACAGAGAACAAGTGACAGCAAATGTCACAACCCAAATCGAGGCCAATCCGAGGGCAAGCATAGGAGGAGTGTTTCGCACGAGAGTATAGCATGCTGGTACGCGAAACCTTTATGTCCTTCGGTCTATATGGTAGTGTGATGGAACAGCAGAGCGGCAATCAAACAACGGCATAGCAGTAACCGTCGGTGGAGGACTCAATGACATCTGATGACATGGAAATGACAGTCACACTCATGGCCAAGCTCGGCTCCTGCGTGTCCCCAAGTTTCTCGCCGGATGGCTCGCAACTGGCTTTTATTTCAAACATGAGCGGCCTCCCCCAAATCTGGACGGTAGCCTCATCCGGCGGATGGCCCAAGCTAGTAACGGCGCTTGATGATCCGATCTCGGAGGTGGCGTGGTCACCGGATGGACGCTGGCTTGCATTTGTTTTAGCACCTGGCGGCGGCATGAATCAGCAAGTTTATCTTGTGCAGCCCGAAGGAACCAACATGCGGCGACTAACGGCTGGAGGGCGAGACAACAACTGGCTCGGGCCGTGGACCCATGACGGCAGTAGCCTTGCCATTGCCTCAAATCGTGACAATGCGACAGGCATGGATGTGTATCTCGTTGATGTTGACAGCGGCGAGTGGACGTTGGTGGCAAAGCAAACTGGAATTGGCCGCGTTACAGACATTAGCCATGACCATCAACAGGTTATAGTGAACCGAATGATCGGGCGCGGCGATAATAATCTGATCGTTGTGGATCGAGCGCAGGGACTGGAGCATGTGCTGACGCCGCACGACGGGCCGGGAACCTTTGGCGGCGGGAAGCTTTCGCCCGACGGCAAAATTGCTTACCTGACGACCAACCAAGATCGGGAGCGGACAGCTTTTGGTCGCGTCTCCATGGATGACGATGGCATTCCAGGGCAGATTGAGCTACTGGCGGAACGCGACGACGCTGAACTCGATAGTATTGCTCTGACCGACGATGGGCGGGTGGCCGCGCTTGTATGGAACGTCGACGGACGGAGCGAGCTTGTTGTTGTTAATCTTGAACGTCCTCAACAGCAAAGTGAACTCCCAATACCGGGTGAGCTGATCTGGGGCCCGACCTTTTCGCGCGACGGATCACGACTAGCGCTAGCGGCATCGGGCGCAGCTTTGCCGTGGGACATCTGGATTGTAGACCGGGCGACAAACACAGCAGAGCAGATTACGCACAGCCCACACGCCGGTGTCGATCTCGCAAGATTAGTACGTCCCGAACTTGTGCGATTTACAGCCCACGATCAGCTTCCACTCAGCGGCTGGTTATACCAACCACGGGACGTGACCCTACCCTGCCCGATTGTGCTGAGCTTTCACGGCGGCCCCGAAGGTCAGGAGCGACCAAATATCAACGGCACGTATCAGGCCTTGCTCGCGCAAGGTATTGCCGTGTTTGCCCCAAATGTGCGCGGCTCATCCGGCTTTGGCAAGACATTTGTGAATCTGGATAACCGTGAGCTGCGCTTCAATGCAATCAAGGATATTAAAGCCTGTGTTGACTATGTTGTTGCAAGGGGCATAGCCGATCCGCAGCGCGTCGGGATTATGGGCGGTTCATACGGCGGTTATATGACAATGGTTGGGCTGACGGATTATCCTGACCTGTTCGCGGCGGGAGCGAATCTGTTTGGTATCGTTAACTTTGAAACCTTTTTTGAGCATACCGAGCCATGGATGGCCGCTATTTCGCACACTGAATACGGCGATCCTGTAACCGAACTTGATCTCTTGCGTCAACTATCGCCAATCCATCGTCTCGATCAAGTACGAGCCGCAACGCTGGTACTGCATGGTGCAAACGACACGAATGTGCCCGTTGTGGAGGCGGAGCAAGTGGTCGAGCAGCTCAAGCGACGAGGAGCGACCGTAGAATATATCCTGTTTCCTGACGAGGGACACGGCTTTGTGAAAATCAGCAATCGTATTCGGGCTGCTACTGCGACAGTACACTGGTTCGTGCAACACCTTACGCGCAGCCATCCGTCGACAGATGGTGGAGGAGAACTATCCGAACTGTAGACAGAGAATGTTAAGCTTACAGCACAAGCACAGCCGAGGAAATACATTCTCGGCTGTGCGTATTTACGTTTTGTCGGTCAGATCTTGCACTGCAACTAGGGCAGGGCTACGAACTGGCTCAGAAACGTGCGCGCCGACGTTCGGGTGTTTGTTCCCATCTACCTGGCCATTCGTGATAACCTGAGCAGGCACAACGATGAGCAGTAACACGGCCAGCATGGCTAGCAAGGACTCGATACGACGCATGAGCTTCTGCTAGCATCAGGATATTTTGGGGGTTGATACACGCCGACAGGGAAGCGACAGGATCTGGCGAAGTACGGCAACTTTACTCGTTTCCAACCAATTTTGCAAACAAAAATCGAAGCAAAGCAGACGCGCCTAATCTATTGAGTGTACAGGTCCCGCGTCGATTGGAGTTGTCGGGCTCCCGCAGCTATATCCAGTTGTAGAATCATGCTCTACAGCAGCATCCTCAAACCCCATTCCTTGACATGATGGTACGGCTACGTTACGCAACGCACATCAGCGCGGCGCGAGAAACTTCTTCCGTTATGTCAAATCTGGCTTGCAGCTTTTGCAAGAATATAGTTTCTGAACCTACATCATCCGCTTGTTCCAGGTAGTTTCCAGCGTGAAAGGCCAGCGGGAAGCGGACGGCATCAGCAATGCTCATGCGCTCTTGCTCCGTAAGCAGGCGCTGTGATTGGTAGCCTTCCATAATCGCATGAATACTACTCTGATCCGGCTCCAGCACAAGCGGAGCAGACAGATCGTAGTGACTCGTAAGCAATAGATTCCCCAAATCAAGCACGGCAGGCCCGAGACCGGCGCAATCCCAATCGATCAGAACAAGCGTATCATGAACCGTGCGGACGGCATTGGCATGCCAGCAATCACCATGGATCAGCGTTGTTGGTAGTAGTACCTGACGTTGCAGCCGTTCCACGAATGAAGCCGAGCAGCGGCAGCGCCAAGCAGCTGTAGATCAGCAGCTGTCGGATTGGCGACGTTGCCGTGGATATAGGATGTCATCAGCATCCACCACTGTGGAGGGTCGCCAACGGGATCTCCTTTAGCCGTTAACAGCACCTTGGGAGCACTGTACCCCTGCACGGCAAGCCAACGCAAAAGCGTAGCCGGTTGTTTCATCCATGGCGTTGGCTCCAGCCGTTGGACCATCCGCAGGACCCACATCTGCCCATACGTATCAGCAACGCGGTAAATACCGCGCCAGTCGAGGGCGTGCTGCTGCAACGAATGAATCTCCGCAACCGAGATTGGGTAAAGCTGTTCAATCAACTTTTTGATGTGATTCAGCTCAGACATCCCTGCTGTCCTGATATGTAATCGCTTTGCTGCCGACTAGCTTGTGACCACTCCCGTCGCAAAGTGGGTCGGCATGTAGGACGCAAGCGGGTGGCGATCGCGCCGATCTTTACTCCATCCTATCATCACCAAGCCAGCTACCAGCTGTCCACCAATCTGAGCCTCCAATGAGTACCAAAACGCATCCCACATCACAATTATGTAGCCGAATATCCACAGCACCTCCTGTTACGTACACAGGACGGCGTACACCCACAATTATACTAAAGCCCCCTCACAAAACTTAAATATGGCTGTACGCTCAGTATAAGCACGGCCTGCAATACGGCAAACAACCCAACATAAGCGAACACCCGCGATAGCCGATATAAAAGGAACAATTAATTGAAAGTCAAACGAATACAGCTATTGATCGCAATAGTTTTGCTGCTGATCGGCATTGCCGGTGTGGTGCACACAGCATTGGAACAGTCACAAGCGCATGCATCGTCTGCGGAAGTCATTGCGGCTCAAGCGTCAATCGCGGAGATCGAGGCCAATGTCGATAACATCGCTGAGATGCCACGGATCGAGATGCAAAGCGACGGTTCAAGCAGGCCTGACGCTCCTGTACCACCCACACCACCAACACCTCCTGCAACGCCCAAAGTCGTCGTTGATCCCTGGATGTGGCTCGGGCTCACCGTAGCATGTTTCACCCCATTCGCCCTACTCGGTTGGTATCTCGACCAACGAAAAGATTCGGTTGTGTACGAACAGCCATTAGCCTAATTTATTACAACAAGGACCAACAATGCTTCACCAACACCATACATCAGCCGCCCCGCACGCTGTCGCAGCCCACGATCTCCGACGCGTACTCCCACTCGGAGGTCAGTCCGTACCCATCTTGAACGGTGTCTCGTTCACCATTGGTCGTAGCGAGTGGGTTTCGCTGACTGGACCATCAGGCTCGGGGAAGTCCACGTTGCTGGGAATTATCGCAGGATTGGATACACCATCCAGTGGACAGATTGTTGTCGACGGCGTGGATATCACAAGCATGGGCGAGGGCAAACTGGCGCGCATTCGTAATCAAAAGATCGGGATCGTATTTCAGTCATTCAACCTCATTCCCACGCTTACAGCGCAAGAAAACGTCGAAACACCGTTGTATGTCAGCTCAAGCGTGTCCACACGAGACGTCAGTAAACGTGCCCAACAGATGCTGGAATTGGTAGGGCTTGGAGACCGGCTCCGCAACCGTCCGCATCAGCTTTCGGGTGGCCAGCAGCAGCGTGTCGCAATCGCGCGCGCCCTGGTGACGCATCCGACGCTGCTGGTAGCCGACGAGCCGACCGGCAACCTCGATAGCCAGTCTAGTGCGCAGGTGCTTGATTTGTTTGCCAAGCTGCGCGACGAACTCGGCATTACGCTCGTTATCGCTACGCACGACCCAGCTACTGCCGTGCGTGCTGATCGTAATCTGCATCTGATCGACGGACGCCTCGCCGCGTAATCCCGCATCAACCACTTGTCAAACTGACTCCATCGTAACCACATCATATTGTCGGGAGCGCATACAGCCATGAGCCTCACATTCTATATTCGATACGCCGTCCGCTCGCTGCGTCGAGGAGGCCAGCGCACGCTATTAGCAATGTTATGCATTGCCTTTGGCGTGACGACCCTGATCGCGCTGCAAACTCCGGCGGCTCTACTTAACCGAGCACTAGCTAGGGATTCGAGCGCCAGTCTAGGCGGAGATTTGGAGATTAAGCGCGGTTTAGCGCCGCTTACGTCCGAAGAGATTGCCCGTCTCGAACAGCTGCGCGCCGAGGGAGTGATCCGCGCCTATACGCTGGTAGCCAACGGAGGGCGACTGGGGACGTTTGCGGGTGAGGGCTTGATCGGACCAAGCTACATGCGCTTTCAACCGCTGATACAAGTGTCCAACTCCGGCCAAACCACACAGCTATACAAGTCACTCGGTGTTGACCCGCAGGCCTATCCTTTAGCCGGCGACGTAACGCTGCGTGACGGCGTTTCACTGGCTAACGCACTAAAAGAGGACGGCAGTGCGGTGATCACGGCGGATCTTGCGAACCGGCTGAAGCTGCAAGTCGGCGACACCGTGCGATTGATTGGACAGCCGGGTGTCGCACCGATGAGCCTGCGAGTAACCGGCATTGTTACGAGCTATCCCGATGGCAGCTCCTCCAGTATGCTGTACAGTCTTGCCACAGCGCGTTTGATTGCGGGTCGCGACAATGTCGCTACGGGAGCGCTCGTACTCAATGCGACGAACGGCAACACACAACAACGGCTTGAGGCGGAAGGATGGAGCGTTGTAACACCCGAGCAACGCCTGGCTAGTGCTCGTAGCGGCGCGACCCTCGTGAATATTATGTTCAAGGGCGCTGGTATGCTTGGTTTGATCATCGGTAGCTATGGCGTACTCAACACGCTGCAAGTGCTGTTGGCGCGACGCACATTGGAGATCGCCATGCTCAAAACGCTGGGATACCGGCGGCGCGATCTGCTGGCCCTGTTTGGGATCGAGACGATGCTGCTGGGCATGGCTGGAGCGCTACTCGGAGGACTGGTTGCTATCCTGCCATCGATGATGGTAACGACATTCTTTTCACGAGTCGCGCCCTTTCTGGTCGTTTGGCAGCCTGACCCACGTGTGTTTGGCACTGGGATGTTAGCAGGATTAGCAGCAACCGTGGCGGCGGGAGTGTACGCTATTGTACGCGCGAGCAACGTGCGTCCGGTGATGCTGCTCCGCGATTTGCCGGGTGCAATTGGAATAGGTCGGCGGCTGCAGTCGATCATGCTCGGGCTGATGATGCTGGCAGTGTTTGGAGCTATCAGCAGCGTCACAATGGGATCGCCACTTGTCGGCACGGGTGTAATTGTAGCGGCAGCCGTGTTCCTTGGCCTGCTGAGCATAGTATTTACAATCGTGCTGTCGGTGGTGGTGCGATTGCCGCTTCCCGGCGGACGAATATCGAGCTTGGCCCAGGGCAACCTCAAACGTCAAAAGCGACGGGCAGTATCAGCGCTTATCGCATTGTTTCTAGGCGTCTTCACAATTGGGGTGTCGGCATCAGCAATCGGCGGGACACAGGCGCAAAACAGCGCAGGGCAAACTCAGACCAACAGCGACTCATTGATTGTGTACACTGCCGAAGGCAACAGCAAGCAAGTCGAGGAACAGCTGGGGCAACAAGGGATTCAGATCGAGCGCACGATCAGCGAAACACCGATTAAGGCGCAGACCGGCGACATTCCGCTGCCATGGGCCGGCGTGCTGCAAGGCCATGACCGTCCGCCATCGCTGAAATTGAGCGGCGCAGCATGGGGCAGCAATCCCGATGGCGTTTATGTCTCACAAGCCGGAGCGTCGCTAACAAGTAGTCAACCGGGCGGCCAAATCAAAGCAGGAACAACACTGACGATCACGACCAATAACGGCCAAGAGCACACCGTTCGCGTTGTCGGCTTTTACCAACAGCCAAGCGGCACAAGCGCGGTGGAGCTAACGCAAGGCATCCTCGCATCGAAGAACCTGGTAGAACGGCTGGTCGTCGTTCCAGCAACAAAACTCGTAGTTGGTGTCGTGCCGCAGGAACAACACGCCGACATGAAGGCAGCGCTGGTACAAGCGGTTCCAACAGCAACAACGCTCAGCGGAAACGACCTGGACGCTCGCTCACAGCAATTTGCCGGTAACCTGTTATGGCTGACAGTTTCCGTCGCGGGGTTGGCATTGGTAGCAGGGGCCGTATTAATCGCTAACGCAGTTGGACTAGCGATGCTGGAGCGTCAGAAAGAGATCGGCATTTTCAAAGCGGTTGGCTTCAGCAGCCGACACGTCCTGCAAACGATCTTGATCGAGCATGGCCTGCTTGGGTTGCTCGGTGGAATCGTCGGGACCGCAGCAGTCGGCGCAGTTGTGATGTACTACAACACAGCTTGGCCATCAAGTCCCATTACGTTTCAACCACAGCTTGCGCTGGTGCTGGTTGGGATTGCCATTACGATAACGATTGGCAGCGCTGCAGTAGTAGCCTGGCAACCCACACGCGTCCGCCCACTCGGCGTGCTGCGCCAGGAATAGCATACGCACACGCTCTCAACGGCACGTTTGTGCATGCTGTTGAGAGCTTTGCTCCATCGCACTCCGGCACTTTGGACAAGTTGGTTGGGGAATCCCCGTACATGACTCCTCAAACAAACACTACCGGCGGGCGTAGTGTATTATAAGATTCCCCTTAGACGGACAACATGTTCGTTGTTGCTTTAGTCAGGAACAGCTATGATTCCGCGCGGAACACTGGATATTGGATGGAGCGATCTGCTTGCAAGCGTTGGCTACTGTTTGCTTCCAGGAAGTATCGCGCGTGTCCAGGGCAACGTCGAATCACGCTGGACACCGCATCATGATA
>JASKZZ010000071.1 GCA_030147335.1 Herpetosiphonaceae bacterium
CTGCTTTATCTTTGTACGCTCCGGCCAGCGCAAGATCGACATAGGTCACGACGCCGATCTCCGTCGCTCCGGGACCATGCTCGTCTGCCGGAAAAAACCGCTCGAAGATAGCGGCCGCTGTACGCGCTTGATACGAGTTTAGGGTGATTAGAGCCGGAGTTTGTTCTGCCATACGCCCCTCTCGGTAGGTGTTGGATGCGGTGTCAATTCGAGCCTTGTGCGTTGTCTGCTGTTGTTTGTTGGCTACATCTAGCGCTGGTTGATGGTTGGTTGCTCACGCACCATCTGCTCATTATTGTTCGTGTCGCGCAAAACGCAGCATGGACGGTGCCATGACTGCAAGCTTTGGCTTTGGTGGCAATAGTTTTGGGGATTGTGGAGCATGTCAGCTGTATGCTGGTTGATTTCGTTTTTGCTAACTCCTGGGCTATCACAACAAGAGTTAATATTCGGAATCATGCCATAAACACACCTGCGGTTTAGGGCATCAATGCTGGACGTTTTGCACACCTAACGTCGTATCCGCTCGTGTCCATCCCGCATATCCAAGTGCTGCTGAAATTTCAAGCGCCGTTGCTGCAACACGGCGGCCAAAACGCTCTTCATGCGGCGCAATCCGTCCTGCGGGGCCGGCCATGCTTACAGCGGCGATGGTTACGCCGCGATAATCTCGGATTGGCGCTGCAACACAAACAAGTCCTTCTTCCACTTCTTCGCGATCTACGGCATAGCCCAGCACTCGCACATGCGCCAGCTCTTCCCATAATCGTCCCAAATCAGTGATCGTGTAGCGTGTCAGCGCCGCCATGCCCATTCGCTGAAGCAACGTCTCAACTTCGGTGGGCGGCATTGTTGCCAGAAATGATTTTCCAAGCGCGGTGCAGTGCAGTGGCCGTCGGCTGCCGAGACGAGCTGTTGTCCGAATCGAGTGGCTGCCTTCTTCTTTGAGCAGATACACAATCTCACCGTCGTCCCGTACCGCTAAAAAGGCCGACTCACCTGTTTCATCGGCGAGTGTTCGCAAACATGGCGGCGCAATAGCGGTGATGTCCAGTGAGCCAAGCGCGGCTATCCCAAGCTGCACTGCCTTAACGCCAATCACATATTTGTCGCTTGTCTGATTTTGGCGCACAAAGCCAGACTGCTCTAATGTTTCAAGCAGCCTGAAAACGGTACTTGGACTCAGATCAAGCGCGCCCGCGATGCTACGGACGCCATGTTCGCCGCCATGCCGCGAAAGGTACTCCAAGATCTCAAGCGCCCGTTCGACGCTGGTGTTGACCGCCATAAGCAAGCTCCAGACCGGAACAACAATAGCTGAAGGAATTAAAGAAACGTGGGTGAAATAGTGGAACAGTGTTCCACAACAATACGAGCCGTAGTTGGGTTTGTCAAGAGGGGATTTTAACTAATTTCGGTAATATTTGAGGCTAAACGAACGAGTAACTAATCAAAAAGTTAAAAAAATTGGGGTATTGACAAAGCTTTATTCTCATGTAATCTATTGAAACACTGTTCCACTTTCCACAGGTTTGTACACCAATAGCCGATAATATTTGACTTCGGCTAGTTCCGGCCCACCACCCTACCCGTTAGTCCAGCCTGTTCTGGTGTCAGCGCGCGAGACATCCGCCAGGCACAACTCAGTCCGCTCAACCAATTAGTCCATTCAAAGGAGAAGTCACTGTGAAACGTAGTCGTTCGTTTGCCTTGTTGATCATGGTGCTCGTTGCTATGCTGACCCTGGCCGCATGTGGTACTCCGGCAGCAACCGATGGTGCTGGAGCCGCTGGAAGCGCCGCAGCGGGAGGCGATGCCGCCGCCGGTGGGTTGCCCAAGTTGGCCAAAAAAGACAAATATAAGGTTGGATTTGCGCAGACGGAGAGCAACAACCCTTGGCGCTTAGCGCAGACCAAGAGCATGCAGGACGAGGCTGCTAAGCGAGGCTACGAGTTGGTTTATACCGACGCCGCAGGCTCCGCTGCAAAGCAGGTTTCCGATGTTGAGTCGATGATTGCACAAAAGGTTGACGCAATTTTCCTCGCGCCGCGTGAAGAAAAGCCACTGGCTGCTGCCGTCAAGAAGGCCAAGGCCGCCGGTATTCCAGTTATCCTGCTTGACCGCAACGTTGATCAAAGCCTGGCAGCAGCTGGCTCCGATTATGTGACCTTTATCGGCTCCGATTTTATCGAAGAAGGCAAGCGCGCAGCCGACTGGTTGATCAAGGCCACCGGTGGCAATGCCAAAATTATCGAGCTTGAAGGCACCACCGGCTCGTCACCGGCTAACGACCGCAAGAAAGGCTTTATGGACGCGATCCAGGGCCAGTCTGGTATGCAAGTGCTAGCGTCACAGACTGGCGACTTCGCTCGCGACAAGGGTCGGCAGGTCATGGAGCAGCTGTTGACGGCACATCCTGACGTCACAGCCGTTTATGCCCACAACGACGAGATGGCGATTGGCGCGATTGCGGCGCTTGAGGCAGCAGGCAAAGTTCCCGGCAAGGATGTGATCATCGTTTCGATTGACGGCTCACGTGATGCGCTGCAAGCGATTATCGACGGCAAGCTGGGCGCAACGGTTGAGTGCAACCCACGTTTCGGCCCTACCGCGTTCGATACGCTTGAAAAGTTTGCCTCGGGCGAGCAGATCCCAGCCAAGATTATCAACCCCGACAAGTTCTTCGATACCGCAAACGCTAAGGACGAAATCGCCAACGCGTACTAAGGCAACCACAGTAGTTTAGGCAGCTCGATCCGCGAATCGGGCTGCACCGTTGTCAGGTATGTACAGATGGACGACCTCGGGTTCGTCCATCATGAGTATCAACGAAAGCGAACAGAGGTAAGCTGTGGCGCAAACTGCACCGCTCCTCCAAATGGAGGGGATCATTAAACAGTTTCCGGGTGTGCTTGCTCTCAAAGAAGCATCGCTGCGGGTTGGTCGCGGCGAAGTTCATGCCCTGATTGGCGAGAACGGCGCGGGTAAATCGACGATGATCAAAATCCTGACCGGCGCGTATCGGCGGGATGGCGGCACAATCTCCTTCGACGGACAGCCAGTTGATTTCCAATCGCCGCAGCAAGCCCAGCTCAATGGTGTTAGCACTATCTACCAGGAAGTTAATCTAGTCCCGTTCCGCTCCGTAAGCGAAAACATTTTCATGGGCCGCGAGCCTCGGCGCTGGGGCATTATTGACTGGCGGCGCATGAACGCCGAATCAAGGACGATTTTGCAGCGCTTCGGCATCGACATTGACGTGACGCAGCCGTTAAACCAGCTTAACGTTGCGATCCAACAAATGGTGGCGATTGCGCGCGCAGTATCCTTCCAGTGCAAGCTGGTAATCATGGACGAGCCTACATCGTCGCTGGATGAGCGCGAAGTTGAGACGCTGTTTGACGTCATCCGCCAGCTCAAAGCGACAGGTGTTTCCGTTGTTTTCGTCAGCCACCGCTTGGATGAGCT
>JASKZZ010000084.1 GCA_030147335.1 Herpetosiphonaceae bacterium
GTACTCGATAAGTTCATTCTAGTGATTGATGGAACGTTTAGCCCGAAGGATGCAAAAGATCCGTACTGGCAATTTGACAACAAAACATTGCGCGGCGAACTCACCTCCGATATGAACGGTTTACGGCTCTCGCCAATATTACTGATTGATCAGCAAGCTTTTTCCAAAATAACAGCCGATCATTTTGGTGGTCGACGTGGTATCGCGACCGGCTTTAGCTTTTATGATAGCCGCAACAACAGCTATGCTTACAATGCGTTTATTGATACAACCAACATTCAGATTAGCAGCCTAGCCGACGTTGCCGAACGACTACAAAAATTCCGCGTTGAGCAAGACGAAAAAGAGCCGCGTCCGCGCATCATCACCGGAATCGATGGCGCGCTAACTACATTCAACAATCGCTTTCAGCTGCTGCAATCGTCGCTGCTGATTTTGTTGCTGGAAATTGTCGTCCTAGCCATGCTGTACATCGTGGTAGTGGGACGACTGGCAATGGAACAGCAAAGTACGGAGCTAGCACTCCTGCGCTCACGCGGCAGTAGCCGGATGCAGCTTCTCAAAGGACAAATCGGGCAAGCGCTCCTTTTGGCGCTGCCTGGATTATTACTTGGCGTCGCGCTGGGGGTATTAGTCGCGGCAGCATTGAGCAGAACGGCACTCTTCCGTGCGTTACGTGGCGGCAGCTTCGAGATAAGCTTTACATCAGATATCGGCATTACCACGGGCATGATCATCGCCGTGGCAGTTGGAGCGCTGCTGATCGCGGCACGTCCAGCATTTGCGCGTTCGCTTGTGCTCCAACGACGAGAACAAGCTCGTCCCGTCCGCGCCAACGATTGGTGGGCAATACAGCGCGACATTATCTTGACAATTCTGGCAATCGTCGGCTGGTGGCAATTGCGACAAGCTGGCACAAGCTTAACGCCAACGCTGACAGGAACGACTGAGCTTAATCTTTTGCTCCTGGCAGCACCTGCGCTGCTATTGCTTGCCGGATCACTTTTGTTCTTGCGCTTGTTTCCTTGGCTGGTGCGCGGCATGGGAGCGATTGTAAGCCGCAACAACGGCATTGTCGCGGCGCTAGGCGTGTGGCAGCTGGCGCGCAATCCCATGCTGTATGGCCAACTCGTGTTGTTGCTTACATTAGCGATTGGGCTAGGCGTGTACACACAGACAACCATGCGAACAATCGGGCAACAACAGCTCAGACAGGCGATCAATGAAGCTGGTGCCGACATTCGCATACCATTGGATGGAACAACGGATGTATCAACAGCTCTGGCCGCCTATCCTTCTTCCGCCGACACAACGATCACACAAATAGTGGCGGAAGTTCAGCGTACAGATGCGCCTCAATCAACATCATCGCAGCCTACAACATTGGTAGGAGTAGATGGTCCGCCGCTACGAACTGTGTTAGCTCAGAGTGGCAGTCAGGATGCAATTTTACTCGGCGCATTACAATCGATAAGTAGCGCGAGTGTTCAGCCACCAATTGGAGCGCCACTTCCACCAGGAACAAGCGTAATTGTTGCAACCGTAGCGGGACAAGCAACCGATGTCACAGTGTATGCGCGGATTGCCGGTATTAATGGAGTGCGACAGGTTAGCCTTGGACAGCCCTCCGTTCAGCAACAGCAATTACGCGCTGTTATGCCGGAGGATCTCAAGGAGCCGTATGCACTGCAATCACTGATTGTACAGCCAAACGAGGGCAAAACAGGGCGAGCCGAGCGCGGTATTCTGTTCGGCGGAATTGTGGCCGAAGCCAGTGGCCGTGCTGAAACCATGATTGATATGACCGAACTCGACATTTGGGAAGCGGTTGGTGGGCAGTATGTAGATCTTGCACAGCGAAACCTGCCCGACGGTCGTCCCGGCATAGAGCTTGGGTTTGATAACTTGTCGCGTGGCGAGTGGGCCGGTCTCCGCGTCCGCCAATCAACCGTGCTGCCGGTTTATACCTCGTCGCAGGTTGGCAATGTACGGCCGGTTATTGGACAGAATTTGCGTGTATCAATCAATGATCGGTCGATCCCTGTGCGTGTTCAAGGACAAATCACAAATCTTCCAGGTCTGGAGCCAGATCAGCGCGGCAACGTTTTGCTGGCGGACCAACGACGAATGGTCACGCTGTTGACGTATGGCCTACCGATTGAGATTGCGCCAACTGAACTGCGAATTGCGCTGCAACCAGACGCGTCGCTCGATACACGCCGCCACATGATAACTGCCGAGACCGTTACAAAAACGTCGGCGCTGGAAGCACAAGCTGCTGATCCACTCAGTTCAGGCGTGCAGGTCGTTCTGCTGCTTGGCGCGCTATGCACGGGATTACTAAGTGTTCTCGGTATCGTTATCCACGCATCGCTTACAATACGAAGTCGGCGGGTCGAATGGGCGGTACTCCGTGCTATCGGGGTATCGGCGCGACAACTAACAATGCTGATTGTCGTTGAGCAAGGTTTGGTGCTGCTAGGCGGCATATTTGCGGGAACGCTTGTCGGAGTGATACTTGCAACCGTTACACAGCCCTTCGTACAAATCGTGACTCGAAGCAGTGTCCACACTCCATTTGCACTCGATTGGATCGGTTTGCTGATGCTGGTCGTGGCACTGCTGCTGGCGGCGCTGATGTCGGTAGGCATCTTATTGTTGAGCATCCAACGAGGCGGTTCGCTGGCTGCCCTGCGG
>JASKZZ010000030.1 GCA_030147335.1 Herpetosiphonaceae bacterium
AATCTGTTTGAAAAGTCGTCGGGCGAGATTACCGGCGGCATGGGTATTAGCATTGTAGCCGTGTTGTTTATCGTTATTGTCGCCGCCGTGATCATTGGCGTAAATCCATCGATCCCGATTCTGCCAGCGCTGCTGATCATGGGTGTGGTAGCGATTGTGTTTCCGATTTTGTTTTACCCGATTTCGCGCGGCCTTTGGGCCAGCGTGTTGTATCTCACCGGTGACAATGACGAGCCGGACTAAACGCCGTAACGGTTGGATTTACGAGACGAATTGCGCCAGATACAACGCTCCAACAACGTAATGCACAATTGACACAAGCGTCAATGCGGCTACCAGCCAGGTTGGCCAGCGCCGAATACCGATTGCCGTCAGCAGCAACAGCGGCACTGTGAAGTCAAGCGTATAACGCGGCCCCCACTGCACCCATCCTGTGCCCATCAATAGCAGAATTGGAACAGCGACAATTAAGATAGTGGTCGCCAACATTGCGCTCGATATGCGATGTTGGCGGCTGCTCCAGGCCCATAGCGCGGCGAAAAACACGGGACTAAGCAGTAATAAACTGCCGCCCATGAGGCTTTCGTAGCGTATTGGAAATGGGTACTTAATAAATTGGTAGAACAGGTTGGTTGGCAGATAATGGAGATTGAACGCGCCGTAGCGTTGGTAATCACGGGCGAACTGGTCGGCCATGCGATGATGCTCCAACCCATTGTCTAGCGGACTGCCGAAGCGCAGCCAGTTGTACACGCCCAACAAGATAATCGCGCCGACTACCGGAAGTAAACCTACAAGCGTATAGCTTATCAGCCGTTTCCAATCGACACTCCAGTGTTCACGCAGCAAAAACCACGCAGGCCACAATCCGGCCAGCACAAGGTGATTGCGCGTCAACAGCGCCCCGGCAATGCCTAGCCCGGCGAGCACAAAAGCAGCTGTTCCGCGCCAGCGCAGCGCTGCAATATATGCCAGCGCAACACACGCAAAGCCCACAAGCTGCCCCACGAACCAGACCATGCCATAGGGTGGGAGTGTCAAATGCACGGTGCCAAAGGCAAAGAAAAGTACCAGCAGCCCTCGCTGTAGCGCAGACAGCTCCACAACGCCACGTTTGTTCGCTTGTTGTAGCAGCACCGCGACGAGCGCAACATTAAGACCGCCAAGCAATATGGTGGCTATGACGTCGCTAAAGCTAATGCCAAAGACTGCAACAAAGGGCATCAATACGACGGCAGGCAGCGGCGGCCAGTACAGGTAGTAGCGATCGTCGAAAATGCTGAGATCGCGCGTAATGTTGGGGACGACGCGTAGATGCAGCTGTCCGTGCAGAAATGCGTCCGCGAGATAATTGAAGTAGGGATATGAGGTCAGTCGCAGCGATGGGCCTTTCCGTTCTGCCAGTAGTCGGTACACCTGTATCGCAATGATCGCGCTGATGAATGGGACTTGCCACAATTCGACCAGCCATGTTAGCCATTTGGAAGTGCTGGCAAGACGCTTATTTGGTGAAGTTCGACTGTTTGAAGAAATCTGCATACGAATCCTGAATTACGACTCCGATTGATCGGACCATGCCGCCTACAACATTCTGTAGTGATAACAGCGCTCCATCGGTCCCCGTCGTTTCAACCTGAAATTGGCGTCAGTAATCAGCAAGCAGTGTATCACGTTTGTATCCTCGTCGCGGATGCGATGAAGCGGTACGCTTATCACATCAAACTTTTAGTAATCATCCAAGGAGTTTTACCAATGAGTACCACTCGTTCACAACGATGGTGGCGCGCCGGAGCCTCATTGCTTGTAGGACTAGCCACATTAGCGCAGGTCGCGCCCGCTCAAGCCGGGCCATGGAACAATCAAGATCAGTTTGCAAACGAGGCGTTTCGACAAGTATGGATCGCCGGTGATCAGGCCGTTGGCGGCGGTCAAGTGTCGCGCTCTTTCACTTGGGGGCCGCGTGCGTGGTTCGACTATTATGAAGCGTATCGGGATGCGCCGAGGGGCTTGCGTCAAGTACAGTATTTTGACAAAGCGCGTATGGAAATCAACAATCCAGCCGTTGCAGGATCAAAAGGCGTTACTAATGGTCTGCTGACGGTTGAATTGGTGTCGGGCCGTCTCAAAGTGGGGGACGGTGTTGGACCCGAAGACAACATCGAGCGTCAGCCAGCTCAAGTCCCGGTTGCGGGTAACCCAGCGGCCGATAATCCTGCTGCTCCAACCTATGCATCGTTCCGTGGTGTCGCAACGGTTGACAACGGGTATCGTGATGCGGACCGACGCGGCAAGCGCGTGACGGCGGTGCTGGATAAAGCAGGTAATCGCACTGATAACCCGGCGTTTGCCGAGTACGTGGCAACCGAAATCGTGGCCTACAATACTATTACTGGACATAATATTCCGCGTGTTTTCCGTGATTTTATCCAAAATGGTCCAATCGACGGCACCTTCGCATTCGGCTATCCTATCACCGATCCATACTGGATTCGCGCCAAAGTGGGCAGCGAAGAGCGCGATGTGATGGTGCAGCTGTATGAGCGACGCGTTGTGACCTATACGCCAGCCAACACGCCGTCGTTCCGAGTTGAAATGGGCAACGTCGGCCAGCATTATTTCCAATGGCGCTATCCCGAGTTGGGATTGCCTTGGCGCGGTATTGACGCTGACACACGCAGCTCGATTATGCCGATTGCGTTTGCCTCTAAGCGTGATACACCCGACCATTGGGAAACTTATTTCATGAACCGCGACGGCTTTACATTGGCGAAGGTGACGAGTGGCACGCAGGAAACGGTTCCGTACTCATGGCGACGAACATATATTGAGGCTGAGTCGAGTGGCCGCATCAATTATCCGCAGCCGCCGCGCCTCATGACTGACTCGAAACGGGTGGGAGGAACACGACAACTTTTCAGCATCAATTTGCTCAATCAAGCGGACGTACGTCAGCATAGCGATGAGCGCGGCGGCTCGATTGCCTACAACGG
>JASKZZ010000295.1 GCA_030147335.1 Herpetosiphonaceae bacterium
GCTGCAAGCGGTACGCGAAATGCGCACGCAGTATCAACAGCACCAGCCGATCCTTGACGCAGTGCAAGTGTATCTCCAGGCTGAGACAAGCGATGAGATCGAGACGATTGTGCTGGAGCGTGAAGAGCTAACGACCGACGCTGCTGACCAGGCGTTGGAGCGTCTGGCAAGCAGGGCCCGCGCCGACGGCGACATGGTATTCTCGGCGTTTGTTGAAGAACGGCGGACGTTTTTGCGACAGGTTCGCGCGGCGCTCGAAGACTAAGGAACGGTCGATGGCAGACAAACAAAGCGATGATCAAGCAGTCGTGGCTGCGCAGGCACAGGTGCAACTTCCGGACGGCGTTGTGATCAGGCCGTGGCAGGAAGCAGACTTCGCCGCGGTCGAAGCGCTGTCAACGGCTCAAGGCTGGAAACTCCACAAACAAGGCCGGATGCGGCCATGAACGCATGGCGTCATTCATGGCCAACCCTTGTTGCCTGCGACGAGTCCGAAGTCATCGGTTTTTTACGCGCCATCAGCGATGGCCATGTTACAACCTATGTCGCCGAGGTGCTGGTCGCGCACACGTGGCAGCGACGCGGTGTTGGTGATGCGCTGCTGCGTGTTTGTCACCATTTGTGTCCAGCTACACGTCTTGATCTGCTTTCCACCGAACGTGCCCACGCGTTTTACGAGAGTCTTGGCTTCCGGTCGTTCCAGGGTTTTCGTAAAAGCCAGTTGTAGTTATGCTCCTGGCGTAACGCGTAGATGAATACCGCCCAATGTTTCTGCCGTGAAATACCCTGTGTGTACCGGCGATCGATGAGCGATAGTTTCCAATTGGTAGCATCGCAGCACATGCGTCACAAGCGCTTTGACTTCAACCTGAGCGAAGTTAATGCCAATACAAATGCGTGGTCCGCCGCCAAACGTGACGAGAGCATATTGCTGTCGTTTATCTTCTTCACGTGGCGGAGCAAAGCGGTCGGGATCGAACTGGTTGGGCTGCGTCCAAACAGTGGGTAGGTAGTGGCTCGCAGCAAGCGCAAGCCGTACCTGCGTTCCTGCTGGAACGATATAGCCGTTGAACTCAAAATCCTTGACTACGCCACGTGGCACGTTAAGCACCGGCGAGTACAACCGGCCGGTTTCTTTGACGAAATTATCCAGCTGGCGTAGTCCACGCAGCGTTTCGACTGTCAGAAGGCCTGCGCTGTTAAGCGTTGCTTCGACCTCAGCTTGGAGACGCTGGCGATGCTCTGGCTGTGTTGCAAGCAGATAAAGCGCCCAGGCTGCGAGTGTGGTTGTTGTTTCATGACCGGCGACCAACAAAATGTTAAGGTGGCCGAGTACTTGTGCGTCAGTAAGCGCTTGACCTTGCTCATCCTTGGCATGAACGATCAACGAGAGCACATCGCGTGGCTGCTCTGTGGCCGGCAGTCGTCGCCGCTCTGCAATCATGTTCATCAGCATTGCGACAAGTTGATTGCGTGCTTCGTTTCGGCGCTTAAGAAATGTGTCGAACGTATCACGACTGGGATCATAGCCGTGCAGTAACGTATAGAACAGTTCGCGCATTTGGTCAACTGCGGCTCCGGTCTCAAATCCAGCGAGCGCGCCTGCTGCAATATCAAAGGTGATCTCACGCGCCTCGTCGTACATGTTGACAACGCCGCGCTCGACCCACGTCTCGGTTCGTCGTGCGATAACTTGCTGGATCAAGGGCAGGTACGCCGCCATGTAAGCCTGCGTAAAGGCTGGATTCCACATCTTGCGGTGAACGGCATGCTCGGGATCGTCCATATTAAGCAAGCCCTTGCCGAGATCGTATCCGACAAGTGGTGTCCAACCTAGATCATGGCTAAAATGATCGCGGTGGGTGTGTAGCACAAAACGATTAGCCTCCGGTCCAACCATAAACACAAACTCGCGTGAGGCGTGCGACTCTTCGCTGCCAACGCGTTTAAAAATTGGGCCATGGGCTTGAGCCATTTCTGCCAGCAGCGACGGGATCATGCCCCGTCCATACGCATCCTCAAAATTGAACTGAGCAATGGGCATATCGGAAAGCGATTTGCTCATAAGGAAACTCCTTTGTCAGGCAATGGGTGGTTCGTTATGTGGAACATGGGGTGGTGCATCTATTGTAGCCCAGGGCTGAACTGAGCGTCAACGGCGATTAGCTTGTCATAAATCTATTTCTGGTAGTATCATCGAACAAACGCGGACGGCAGTCAATTTGCTATAATGGGCGCTAGAAGCAAGCGCGTTGTTGCGCGCTACCTATTTTTTTTGGAAGGGGTGTGTGGATGGTGAACCTACCTCGCGTGGTGATCACCGGCATGGGCGTCGTAACGCCGCTCGGTTTGGATGTGCCCGCGTTGTGGCAAGGCGTGAAGGAATCGCGGAGCGGGATCGGGCCGATTACGCGTTTTGACGCCACGAACTTCGACACAAAGATTGCCGCCGAAGTTAAGGGGTTCGACCCGACAACAGTGCTTGATCGCAAAGAAGCGCGACGAACCGACCGTGTGATTCAGTTTGCGATTGCCGCTACCGACGAGGCGCTCCGCAACTCAGAGTTCAAGATCAGCGCCGAGAATGCGGATCGAGTGGGTGTGTTGATTGGGAGTGGCATCGGTGGGATTGAAACGATCAGTGACGCGCATCAAGCACTGGCCGAGCGTGGTCCCGGCCGTGTCAGTCCTTTTACGGTGCCGATGATGATCGCCGACATGCCGGGCGGGATGGTATCGATCAAATATGGTGCGAAGGGTCCGAACTACGCTCCTGTTTCGGCGTGCGCGACCGCCGGCAATGCGATTGGTGAAGCGATGGCCATTATTCAGCGTGGCCATGCCGATGTAATGATCGCGGGTGGTACCGAAGCACCGATTGTGCCAATTTCAATTGCCGCCTTCAATGCGGCGCGGGCGCTTTCAACGCGCAACGACGAGCCGGCTTCGGCTTC